>CAIXCY010000092.1 GCA_903918045.1 uncultured Bacteroidia bacterium | reverse complement strand
CATAACTCCGATTGTTCCGAACCTGGTTTGAACAGTCTGAACACCTTCCCCAACAGAATAAGGTGGGGTCATCAAATCTGGAAGCACATTAATCTTTCGGTGCTTGATCAGAATCTTACCGTTGTCATCAACCAGGATCGCTGAATCATAGAGTTTGTCGCCATCCTTCTCATCGAGACCAATGCAGATATGAATCTTATATTTTCTGGCTAATTCACAAATGATTTCGCTTTCCCTTCCAGGAATTGGAGTAGCTCTCTGAAATGCTTCCGGATTAATCCATCCCAGCAGCGATGACTCGGGGAATACAATAATATCCGCTTGCTTTTGAGCCGCTTCCTCCAAAGCATTGGTTATCCTGACCAGATTTCCGGATAGATCACCATCAATACAGATGATCTGAGCCATAGCAATTTTGATAGTTTGTCGCCCGACTGGGTTATTTTTAGTTGTTGAATCCATGGCTATAGCAGAAATTGCGAAATTTGAAATAATAGAAATAAAAGCTAGTTTAATAATCTGCCTCATCACTTAGCTTTTAGTAGAAACTCCATTGGGACGTGTAATCTCCGGTTCCAGGATATTTCGCTATGATTGTCTCCTGCATAAAATCTGGTTATCCAGTTTTTATCCGTAAAACCTTTCTCCTTCATCACCTCATCAACCTTTTTTTGTAGTGGGGGATACATGGCATCCAGAGTCTGGTCACCGTGATCGAAATAGAATTTGTGCGTTTTCGGATCGGGCAAATGGGTTTTTAAATAGCTGACAAAGGCTTCAGGAACTGGATTCCCCTCCATCGAAAAGATTCCGGGCCAATGGGTGCTCAGACATGCAGCTCCGCCAAAAACAGAAGGATATTCGCAAATCGCATACATTGAAATCAGTCCGCCCATGCTGCTTCCGGCAATAAAGGTGTGTTTTCGGTCTTTGTAAACTGCGTATTTTTTGTCGATAACAGGCTTAAGTTCAGTCACAATAAATTTCAGGTAGTTATCTGATACCGGTTTGAAAATTTCTGTCGTTCTTCCTGTGGCTTGCAGTGATTTACTGACAAAACCCTGTTGTTCAGTGGTAAGCGACTCAAACGGTTTTTGGGGAAAATATTCAGGATGTCTCATCTTGCCGGTATTTGAAATTCCAACGACAATGACATCCGCTATTTTTCCCTCCCTCAGAAGTTTGGTTAATACGTCATCCACCTCCCATGAACTTTTCGTCCAGGTATTTGAAGGGTCGTAGAGCATCTGCCCGTCGTGCATATACAGCACATTATATTTCTTCGCCGGATTGTAATTCTCAGGTAACCATACTTCAACGTCCCGTGGTGCCACGAATTTGGACTGGAAATTTTCATATTTGTCGATTTTACCTGCTGAGGCTTTCTGATCAGGCAGCTTACCTAACAGAAATTCAACAGGAATATTCAGTCTTTTATTCCATGCTGTTTCGTTGTGTTCCGCATTTTCGAATGTTTTCGACTGGTAATTAAATGGACCATATCCTTTCCCTTTAGCGATCAGGTCAATGAATGATTGGGTCAATTCGTACTCTTTGTCACTCTCGCCGGTTCCGTAATCCATATAAATTTTGTGACCGAATGGTGAAGCGAGGTTATGTTTTAAGTATTCAAAAGTTGCAGCCGGAATTTCGTAATTGGGTTCAACCGAACTCAGCCAGGCTGTCGACAAGCATGCGACACCACCAAAAACCTCGGGATATTCATTGATTGCATAAAACGAAATCGTTGAGCCCATACTTGAACCAATCATAAAGGTATGATCCTTGTCGGGATAAGTAGAGAATCTGCTGTCGATATAAGGTTTTAGCTCTGTGACCACGAATTTCAGATAATTATCTCCATTTGCAGGTTTTCCATTGGTATATTTTTCGGTGAATCTGGTTTGGGTCTTGGCCTCCAAAAGTGAAAATATTTTATTCGGAAAGTATTCTGATATTCTGTTTCCTCCGGTATTCCATATTGCAACAATGATGCATGGATTGATTTTCCGGTCCTTTATTAATCCGGAGAAAATTTCATCCACTCCCCACTCTCTTTTGTTCCACGTTTGGGTACTGTCGAACAACATTTGTCCGTCGTGCATATAAACCACACTGTATTTATTATTGGGATTAAACCCCTCGGGCAGCCAAATATCAACATTACGGGCTTCAACAAACTGGGATTTGAAATTCTCAATCCGTTCAATTCTGCCCGAGGCTACCTGAGGAAGGGTTTGCGCATTGGAAATAAGGCCGCAAAGAACTATCGTAATGCTTAATATACGTTTCATTTTATCTGATTTTGTTAATTGACTCTATAAGTTAAAGAAAAGATATAATGTGCCAAAATAAATTTCATATTTAGCATTTTTGACCCTCTAAATCGAGGCTGTATCAAAAGTGGAAAATTTAACCGCAGAGAATCGCAGAGGATTCTCGCTGAGAACCGCAAAGTCAACACAAATATATTGAACTTTTCAGGAATAATTCTATCCCGGTAAAGCGTTGTCAAACCTTTATTGGATAGTGAATGTATTCGTAGAAGGTAAGGTTTCCACCATTTCACTACCTTTGGCGGCAAATCATTCAATTGCCTTATGAGTTCAGCAGTAAAGTCCGTATTGACCCCATATTATTCCTTGCGCAAAGAGATCGACTCTTTATGTGAATCACTCGAAAAAGTCCATGAAAAACAGTTGAATTGCAAGAAGGGTTGCGACCTCTGTTGCATGGCAATTTCAGTTTTTCCTGTTGAGTTTTATGCGATCAAGGCAGAACTGGATCTTGAGTCATTATCGGGTTTACCTGTTCCAAAGGATGAAGTTCAGTGCCGATTCCTCGTTGATCACAGCTGTACGATATACCAATCGAGACCTGTGATTTGCCGAACCCATGGTTTGCCGCTTCTTTACATGGGAATGGATAGCGACGAATATGAGTTGTCTCTCTGTGAGCTCAATTTTACAGAATATGATTTTGAAGATTTTGATGAGGAGAATACCTATCCGATGGACCGGATTAACAGTCAGCTTTACCAGATTAATAAAAACTTTGTGGCCGGCTTTGAGGGTGGAAAATAT
>CAIXCY010000091.1 GCA_903918045.1 uncultured Bacteroidia bacterium | reverse complement strand
GTCAGGAAATTAAAACTTATTGACCAGCCAAATATTCGCTCTTCAAATGTTAAGCCAATCCCTACTCTCGGTGGGCTTGCTATTTACTTCGGATTTTTATTTGCAACTGTGGTTTGCTCTTTTGGATATGAGTTGCCGGAATTGATCTACATTGTAACAGCATCGACCCTGATGCTCTTTATAGGTCTGAAAGACGATTTGGTAACATTATCTCCGGTCAAAAAAATTGTAGGTCAGGTAATTGCTGCATTTATTTTAATTTTCCTTGCTAAAATCCGGTTTACTAATCTACATGGATTATTTGGATTCGCTGAAATTGGACTGTTCCCCAGTGTCTTGATCACAGGTTTCGTAATCGTTCTTTTAATCAATGCAATTAATCTCATGGATGGTATCGACGGACTTGCTGCCGGATTAATCACGTATGCTGCCGCTCTGTTTGGCAGCTGGTTTTACATAAGCGGGCATATTGGACATGCTGTTATCTCCTTTTCCCTGGTTGGCGCTCTGATTGGATTCTTCTACTATAATGTTTACGGCAAGGCGAATAAAATATTTATGGGAGACACCGGATCGCTTTTTATCGGAACCGTTATTTCTGCAATTCTGATCATTTTTAACGAACTTAACATTGATCAGTCCCGGCCCTTCGCCGTGGAATCGGTCCCCGCGATTTCATTTGGAATCCTTGCCTACCCGCTTATTGACACGATCCGGGTTATGGCAATACGTATGCTGCAGCATAAATCACCTTTCAGTGCTGACAAAAATCACCTTCACCACCGCCTTCTCACCCTGGGATTTTCGCATCGTAGTGCGACTTACACAATCATTGTATTAAATATACTCTTCGTTATCGCAGTGTTTGCGCTCCATCATCTGGGTGTCCTTCGTCTGATGGCCTATATCTCTATTTCAGGCGGGATTCTTTTTATGATCCCAGCCTACTTTATTCACAAGCGTAAACTGATCCATAATAACGATCCGGTCCAGCAACTTCTTTTGCCAGGATCAACTGATGAAATATTTCGAAACAGAAGACACAATTTGAAAAAAAGAAAGCTGCGTAATACTGTTAATTTATAAATAAAAAACCCTTCACCCAATAATTCATCAATCCTGTATCATTTTTAGTCTTACGGGCCCGATTAATCCTGATTTGATACTTCCCAGATACATCGTAGGAACAGTCGTATAATTATTAGCTATTGTATTATAAATCAATATTTCAATATTATTATCTCCTGCTTTTGCAAAGGGAGTGATATCAAACATCCATGGTGGTGAGACTCTTATTCCTGCACTTTTCCCGTTAATCAGTAGCTCTGCCGAGGAGACCAGATCTCCAAGATCAATCACAAGCTTGTTTTTCAAATCGTGGGGATCAATTTTGATCGTCTTCCGATACCATGCACCGCCGGAATAGGCCTTTAACCCATCCGCTTTAGACCAGTCACCAAGCGCTATTGAACCTTCTGTGCATTGTTGGTTAATAAATTGCGGGATTGCCGCTCCTCCACAGAAACCTGGCTGATATTCAATTTTCAGAATAACCTGTGTACCTGTTAGTCCAGGACTTTTCACTTTTATAGTGTAATTGGTTTGCTTGTCGGGTTGCTGTTTTCCAGTAACTATTTCAGTTTGGATGCCGTTCAACCAGGCGGTCACTTTACCATAAGCTTCAAAAGATAACGATTGTAATCCGGGAGCAGATTCAAAAACAAAAAGGCCGGAATTATTCCTGGAAAGTGAGCAATCAAATGGTAAAATGCCATCATCCCCGAACCAACTCATGGCTACCTGTTGTTTTACAGGACGTGGCACCCCTGGGTTTCTTACCACCAGATAGGTTTCGCAGGCTTTATCATAAAGTAAAACCATCGGATTGACCCCTTTTTTCAGTAGAAGTGTATTGCTATTAATCTCCTGTTTTTTATGATTTACAATAATCAGATTGGGCTTTGTCTCACCCAAAAGTAAATCATAGGTTCCGTCAGATGGCGCTATCAAGGTTGTATAAAGTACATAGTAATTCCCGCCAGGTTCTGTAACCCGTTTATAGGACATGCGATCTTCCTTAAGCGCTCCAAGCCGGATAAAATTATCATACATCTTTCCCTTTAATCCGTGATAACCCTGGTGTCCGGGTTCCCCCTCGACACCCTGCTTCCAGGAAAATCCGTAGGGTTGCCATTTTAGTTTTTTACCCGAAAGAATCACCTCTCCATTTTCATCCGAAGGTGACAGGTTCAGGAGTTCCTCCACTGTTGGCGCTTCAGAAAGCGCTTCAAGTTTAAGAAATTGTTTACCAAAGGCGCAGGTAATCTGCTTCCAGGTATTATCTGGTATAAGTTTTCCCCCGGTATAATTTATGTTTTCAGTAAAATGCATCTGCCGAACCTGGGCTCCCAGCATTTCAGGTTTAGCAGGAAGTTGAAAATCACCCCATTGATTATCAAGCGAAGGCTTAAGTTGAAATTTCCAGGTATTCCCAAGATCGGTTTCCCGGATTACTTTTCCAGGTTTAAGTTCATTTTTGCAAGCGGTATTATCGGGATCAAATACAATGATCTGGATATCATTACCTGAAAGCGGAAGGGTTACCTCAGTACCTTCGGCAGTTTGAACAGCAAATCCGGCGATGGAGGTGGTCTCACCGTTCCATGGATTCCAAAGCTGAACTGCTCCCTTAGCTTTGAAGAAACATTTAGTCCCCTCCGGAACTTTATAAACGGCATAAATATCGCGTTTCCCGATCACCCGGTGCATCACATAAGGTCTTTTGCTAACTTCCGCCAATATTTTAAAGTTTGAGGTATATTTTCCTGAGATTACCGATACGATTGATTTTGGATCGTTGCATTGAATCAGGTTTTGACTTTTCGCAAAAATAGCAGCGATAAGGTTCGATGTCTCACGATCATTAGCCCCGCTCTTTTCAGTTGCCTGAGGAAATTCACCCAGATTTACAATGATTCCCCCTCCCTTTTTAAATGCTTCGAGTTTTTGAAGTGAAGCATACCGGATTGCCTTCATTGAAGGAACTATCAATACCTTATATTTTTCTCCGGAAACGGACAATTCGCTGTTTATTACCTCACCGCGTGCTAATGATTCATAGTCAATAAAATCAAAATCAACCCCTTTATCATAAAGTTCTTCCCCCGCTTCAAAGGCAACTTCAACCGATTTATTCCCATCCATATCTGCAATTACAGGTTCGGTCGGGTAAAGAATTGCTACATCGCAATTGTGAACTCCCTGAGAGAGGAGAAAGGAGAGCCGATTCACACAGTTCATCAACGGATCCATCTGTTTCCAGTATGGCATCCGGAAATGGTTGCACGGGGGTGCCCATTCCCACCATCCACCCATCGTGGAGTAGTACAATCCATGAAAGGAGAGAAGGTTGTAACCTGCCACAAAGTTCCCGAAGATGGCATCAGTAACATCGGAAGAGGAGGTGCTCCAGCCGCTGCTGTGAAACCCTTCGAGCCACACTCTTGGCCGGTTATAAAGGTGGGAAATCGATGAAGCAACTTTGGCTTTGATGATATCTTTTGATATTCTTGGCTGATCAGATCCTGGACCCTGGTTCCACCGTTGGGTCCGGAAATAATCCCCAAACTCGGCGACCTCCCTTCCTCTGCCACCATGGTCGCAGCCAAAGATTAATCCGCGCTCCTGATGCCAGTCATAAACAGGCTTGAAAAAATTCTCCTCACTGAGGCTCACCATAACATCGTTGTAGTCGAGCTTTATTTTTGGGGTGATTGGGCCGATATTCAGAAAAAGGGCATCGAGGAAAGGAATGATTTCGTACCCTTTCCGCTTTTTAAATTCAGCTGCAAAATAGTTGTTCCAAAGGTTTCCTCCAACGCGGAAGTTCAGTTCATCCGAGAAAAAGAAATTTAGTGCTCCTGCGCCATTCTCCTTTAACGCTTTTTCAAATTTATCAAAGAAGAAGTGGTTATAAGATTTCCCGCTTTGCGGATTCATCGGATCATACGAAGGGACCAACCGTTCAGAGAATACGCTGATCACTTTCCATTGAGCATCTCCAAAATTATATTTTAATTTATTTCCTTTTACATCTGAGAGGAGTTCTTTTCGGGTCTCAATGATGATTGAACTATCCTTATTGATCCGATAGGCGGTGAGGGAAAGCAGATTGTCAGGCATCTCCAGGTTTCCGTTTCCGGTTAAAACCTTCTGTCCACATCTCAATTCCGAGCCGTTCAGGTCGGGGTTTTGACGAATTGCCTCATCGATTGCAAAACCCTGACCGATACCTAAGGTGTAGTCACTCAGACTTACTGTCATCCCCTGTTTTTGTGCCTCCCCTGCAAACCATTTAAAGAGCTTCCACCAGGCATCTGTGAAAAGTGCAGGCTTGCTTGGATTGGACCACCCATAAATCAGTCCGCCCGAATCCTGGTGGCTGTAATTGATTTGAAGACTGGAAATTCCTTTGTTTTTCAACTGGTCTAACTGCCAAAGCAACCGCTCATGGGTTAAAGTATCACCCTGCCACCAGAAAAATGGTACTTCGCCGTACCCTTTTGGAGGGTTAATGAACCCCGGCAACGGATCGAAACCGGGGCTTCTGTCGGGATATCCTGGTGGAAGAGCGTTTTGTGCAGTTGATTTATTAGTGGCCATAAAAACGAATGAAAGGAGAATTATGGTAAGGATCTTCATAATTTTAAATTTCAGGATTCTGTTTAATCAGTTTTAACAAATGTAGAATTTAAATTTTAATTTTGAGTAACCTTTGATCCGACTTATGACGTCCAAACAGTGGGAAGAACTTTTAGCAGTTATTGACGGAAAACAAATTTCCCGTCAACCGGTCGGGTTTATTATTGACAGCCCCTGGTTACCCGGATGGACGGGCGTTTCGACGCTTGATTATTATACCTCAGATGAGACCTGGTTTAATTCCAATTCACGGGTTTTAGCGAAATTTCCTGAGATCACCTTTTTACCCGGTTTCTGGTCCGAATACGGGATGTGTACCGAGCCATCGGCATTTGGTGCCCGTTCAGTCTGGTATCGCGATAATTTGCCACATGCAGAAAAGGTGATCCATACGTCCAAGGATATTTCGGAGCTACCCCAACCAAATGTTGAGTTTGACGGATTGCTCCCCTACATGATTAACCGTCTTAAAAATCTGGAAAGCAGAATTATTGATTCTGGACATTCTTTAAAATTTGCTGTTACAAGGGGTCCCCTAAATATTGCTACATTCCTGATGGGAACAACGGAGTTTATGTTGCTGCTGGCTTTGGAACCCGATAAGGCACATGAATTGCTCGAGAAAATTACAAGGTTTATCTGTGACTGGATAGCATATCAAAAAGCCTGTTTCCCTTCGATTGATGGAATTTTTTTGCTTGATGATATTGTTGGATTCGTTGGGGAAGAAGAGTGCCGCGAATTTGTAGTTCCTTATCTGAAAAAGGCGTTTGAGGCAATTCCTGCAAGGGTGAGGTTTTTTCATAATGATGCCTTCGGGTTAGTTTGCTCCCCCTTTCTCAGGGAGATTGGCGTTAACCTTTTCAACTTTGCGTTTGATCACCCTATCAATCAGATCAGAGAATTAGCCGGACCAGATATCGTATTGTTAGGAAACCTTCCACCACGGGATATCTTAGCCGCAGCGACTCCGGATGAAGTTTATTCAGCCACACTCCATATGATGAAGGGGGTTGCTGTTCACTCACGCATCATCTGGTCGTGTGGCGGAGGGGTCCCACAGAATGTGTCAACCGAAAATTTATCCGCATTTTTGTTTGCTGTGAACAGTTTTCATAAGATATTTATTCCCGAAACGTAGAAATCAGTATGATTAATGTTATGTCAATTCCATTTTACGCTGATTTCCCTGAACCAATGAGAGTTTGGCCGTTGAATTTCAACTGTGGTGGCGGTGATCTTTTTTCGGGTTTTATCTTGGATGGTTTTTTAAATTGATAGTTGAATATAAACGATCAAAATAATTCGAAATATGGAACGACGTGTTTTTTTAAAGAGATCATCCAATGTCTTAGCGGGTACAATTCTACTTCCATCGATTGTTCCATCAACAGTCTTTGGTAAAAGTGCCCCGAGCAATAAAATTAACGTTGCTCAGATAGGATTTGGGAGGATAGCTATGACCCATGATCTGGCAGAAACGCTGCAGTTTGATGAGGCGAGAATCATTGCAGTAGCCGACCTCGATTTGAACCGGGTTGCAAAAGGAAAACAGTTTATTGAGGATCACTACAATAAGCAGACCGGAAGTAAGAATGCGGTTGAGGTAAAGACCTATGGAGACTATCGGGAGATTCTTCTTCGAAAGGATATTGATGCGGTGATGATTTCAACACCAGACCACTGGCATGCACAACCTGCAATAGAGGCATCTCTTGCCGGGAAGGATGTTTACCTGCAGAAACCAACCTCCTTAACGATAGCCGAAGGTCGTATGCTGGCTGACGTAGTAAAAAAGAGAGGAACTATTCTACAGATGGGAACCCAGCAACGTGCAATGCCTCAGTTTCGTATTGCAGCCGAACTTGTTAGGAATGGCCGGATTGGTAAATTGCATACTGTAAAAATAGGTCTTCCAGGCGACCCGTCTGGTCCGGAAGCTTCCAAAATGGAGGTGCCCAAAAATCTGAATTACGATATGTGGCTGGGATCGACGCCCGAAGTTTATTATACAGAGATGCGTGTTCACCCGCAAAATGGTCTGACAGATCGACCAGGGTGGCTGCGCTGTGAGCAGTTTGGCTCCGGAATGATCACCGGGTGGGGTCAGCACCATTTCGATTCTGCAGCGTGGGGAATGGACACCGAGTATACCGGTCCAATTTCAATTAATGCCATGGCACAGTTTCCAAAATCGGGGCTCTGGAATGTACATGGTGATTTTATTGCTGTTGCTGAGTATCTGAATGGTGTTACGATGATTACCAGCGGAGGTTTCCCAAATGGAATCAGGTATGAAGGGAGCGAAGGATGGATCTTTGTCTCAAGAGGCGAATATTCCGCAACGGTCAGTGACCCAATTTCAAAAATAAAAAGCAGTAAAGCACTCGATGCCAGTGATCCCAATATACTGAATTCAATAATTAAGGAGAATGAAATCCATTTGTACCAGATCGTCAACCAGCACGGGAACTGGCTCGATTGCCTCAAAACACGAAAAACTCCAATTTCTCCGGTTGAAATTGGGCACAGGGCGTGTTCCGTTTGTCTGATTACCCATATTGCGATGAAATTGGGACGTAAACTCCAATGGAATCCAGAAACTGAACTGTTTACAAATGATGAGGAAGCAAACAAAATGCTCTCCCGTACACAACGATTCCCCTACGGAACAAGTTATATAAAAATGTAAAATATTGAATATGATCAATATGAAAGTTGTCAAAATCATTCTTATTTTAATGATTTGTTTTACTTCAGTGAAGGGTTCAAAGTTAACTGCAGTTAAGATAGGCTCGAAAATTAATGTGACTATTAATGGGAATTTTTTCACGAGTTACATTTTTTCATCAGACGAGAAATATCCCTTTTTTTATCCGGTGAATGGTCCGCTTTCGGGTGGGTCGGTCACCTCCATGCGGAATGGGGAATATCCTCATCACAGCTCGCTCTTTTTTGGGTGCGACCTGCTTAATGGGGGAAACTATTGGCAGGAGGGGCCCGATCGTGGTCGGATAATCTCTGTAAATGCTGAAATTCTTAAAGATGGAGCTGATACCGTAGTGATAAAAGATGAATGTATCTGGATCCGGCCCGGAGCTCTTTCCCCAATAAAGGACAGTCGCTTAATAACAATAACAGCCCCATCTTCCAGCATAAACCAGATTGATGAGGAGATCGCAATGGAGATGCTGATGGATGTCTCCATCTTTAAAACCAACCACTCTCTTTTTAGTGCAAGGATGGCCGCCGACCTTTCCGTCAAAAACGGTGGGACGATGATTAATGCAGAAGGTGACCGGAGCGAGAAAGAAACCTTTGGAAAGCGGTCACCATGGATGGATTACTATGGCAGGCGGGGAGACTTTACAGAAGGGTTAGCGATATTTCAGCATCCTTCCAACCCGGGTTTTCCTTCGCCATGGTTTACCCGCGATTATGGATTTATCTCCCCAACACCCATGTTCTGGCCCGAAAACGGTGTTGAGACCTTTTTTAAAAAGGGGGAAATCCTCAGGCTTAAATATCGTGTTCTGGTCCATGGCGGAAGTGTCAAAGAGGCTAAAATTAAAGAGTTATATGAAACTTACAAACAATTAAACGAATGAGAAGATCAATTCTGCCAATTATGTCATTTATAGTTATCGTTCTCTTAAATTCCTGCGGAGACAAAGGGAAAAGCACAAAAAAAAATGGTTTGGGACCCGAAAAATTTACCGGTGCGAAAGGGGAAGTAAAACTGATTACCCTTGATCCCGGACATTTTCATGCCGCGTTGGTTCAAAAAAATATGTATGATCAGATTAATCCCGAAGTCTTTGTCTATTCGCCAGGTGGAAATGATGTTGAGGAACATGTCAAGCGTATTTTAGGGTATAACTCAAGAGCTGAAAATCCGACAGTCTGGTTTGAGAAAGTTTATAAAGGGAAAGATTACCTTGAAAAGATGCTTTCTGAGAAACGGGGGAATGTGGTTGTGGTTTCGGGCAATAACGGGATTAAGACCGACTACCTGAAAAAATCGGTCGAAGCAGGATTTAATGTTTTGGCTGATAAGCCTATGGTAATTACCGCAGAGCAATTCCCTTTACTGGAAGAAGCTTTCGAAATTGCACAGAAGAATGGTGTTCTGCTTTATGATATTATGACAGAGCGTTTTTCGGTGACCACACAGTTGCAGCGCGAATTATCCATGGTGCCAGGGATCTTTGGTAATCTTTCAACAGGAACGGCAGAAAAACCTGCAGTTGAAATGGTAAGTGT
This sequence comes from uncultured Bacteroidia bacterium, assembly GCA_903918045.1. Taxonomy (GTDB): domain Bacteria; phylum Bacteroidota; class Bacteroidia; order Bacteroidales; family Prolixibacteraceae; genus JAAFHB01. The sequence continues at coordinate 23,113 of CAIXCY010000091.1, read as the reverse complement.
TCACTACTTCTATAAAAATGTGTCGGGTAACGTTTTAGTCCGCCCGGCATGGTTTTTCGATGTAAATCAACAGGGTGAAGGGATTGTTGATGTGACTACTCATCTTGTGGACCTCGTCCAATGGGAATGTTTCCCCGATCAAATTTTGCAAAAGAAAGATATAGCGATTCTTAAAGCCAAAAGGTGGCCCACGTTACTCACTCAGGACGAATTTAAGCAGGTTACCCATTTGGATCGGTATCCTGAGTTTCTTAAATCCACAATAACAGATGATAAATTGAATGTTTATGCCAACGGGGAAATCCTGTACAAAATTAAAGGCGTGGTAGCAAAAGTGACAGCCATCTGGAATTTCAAAGCAGAGGAAGGTGCCGGCGATTCCCATTATTCAGTTTTGCGCGGATCACTTGCCAGTCTTGAAATCCGGCAGGGGGTTGAAGAGAAATTTGACCCGACACTGTATATTTATTGCAATAAAGGTGTCGATTTAACCCAGGTGGCTGCTAATCTGGAGAGGGTCTTAAAAACTCTTCCTCAGCAGGGTCTGATACTCGAAAAAGTTGGAAATACAGGCTGGAAAGTGGTCGTTCCGGCAATCCTAAAAGTTGGCCATGAGGCACATTTTGCACAGGTAACAGCCAAATACCTGGAGTACCTGAAATCGGGAAGACTTCCCGATTGGGAGGTTCCCAATATGATTACAAAATATTATACCACCACTGCCGCATTGAAACTTGCAAAAGAAGGAAAATAAGGATTTTTCAGTCTAACGTTTAAATGCCCGGATTATTCTTCCGGGCATTTTTTAGATATGGACTGTTCGGTTCGTCTCCTGCATTTTCTGTTTCAACTCCGGTTTTTTTCATTTCAGCGGAATTCATGCCTAAATGTATTGAAACCGGGACATTTTTGCATCATCAACCAAAAGCAAAAATGTATGAAACGAATAATGATGATTGTTACCCTTTTTCTTTACACTTCATTTATCCATGCCCAGCCCCTCCAGGTAGTCCGGGGTAGGATTATCGATAAAGAATCGAAAATACCCCTTCCCGGGGTTAATATACTTCTGTTAAATTCTGAACCACTTAAGGGGACTGTCACCGATACTGATGGCAATTTTAGAATGGAGAAGATTGTTGTAGGCAGACAAAGTTTCCAGATCAGCCTGATTGGGTATAAACCTTTACTGGTCGCTTCAATTCTGGTTAATTCGGTGAAAGAGATCGTTCTGGAGTTAGAACTAGAGGAAAATGTGATTGTGGGGTCTGAAGTTGTAATCAAAGGATCACCGGAAAAGGATCAGACCCGAAATCAGATGAGTTCAGTAAGCGCCCGGTCATTTACTGTTGAAGAGACTGAGAAATATGCCGGTAGCAGGGGAGATGTTGCCAGGATGGCGATGAATTATGCCGGAGTTTCGGCGGCCAATGATCAACGTAATGATATCATAATCCGTGGCAATTCCCCAAGTGGATTGTTGTGGCGACTTGAAGATATTGATATTCCAAACCCCAATCATTTTGCCGAGGGGGGCACCACGGGAGGACCAGTAGGAATGTTAAATAACAACCTCCTCCAAAACAGCGATTTTTTCACAGGAGCCTTTCCTGCCGAATATGGGAATGCCCTAAGCGGGGTCTTTGACCTGAATATGCGCAATGGAAATAATCAGAAACATGAAAATCTGTTCCAGGTAGGATTCAACGGATTTGAAGCCGGGTCAGAAGGGCCTCTGGGCAAAAACCATAAATCCTCCTACCTTGCCAATTTCCGTTATTCAACACTTCAACTGATGGACGGATTAATCAATCTTGGAACCAGCGGGATTCCAAAATATAAAGATTTCTCCTTTAAACTGAATTTCCCGCTAAAAAAAGGACGATTATCTGTTTTTGGTTTGACCGGAGATAGTCAGATTTCGATTGCTGCCAGTAAAAATGGGAATGGTCAGGATATGTATTCAGGCGAGGGGCAGAATCTTGCAAACCGTTCACGCATGAGTGCTGCAGGAATTTCCTATACCCATTTTGTAAATGAACATACCTGGTACAAAATTACGCTTTCGGGAGTTTATCAGGATGGCGGAACGCTTATTGATACGTTGGCAGCCAATGGTCGGTTTTATCCAAATATTGATCATAATTATGCCGAGTTTCGCACCTCACTAAGTGGATTTTTACATAAAAAGTACAACAGCCGCTTATCCGGTCGTATTGGTTTTGCTGTTGACAGGATGGGCTTTGACTTACTTTCTAAAACCTCAGGCAGTGACTATAGCGGTTTGCGTCCTCTGATTGATTATGGGAGAGGGTTGGCAAATGGTGTAACTTTATATCAGCCTTATATTCAGGCCACCTATCGTCTGAGTAGCACAGTCAGTTTTGTCCCCGGAATTCATTTTAGCTATTTCGATCTGAATGGTTCAGCTAGTCTGGAACCCCGGCTTGGTTTTAACTGGCAACTCTCTTCAAAGCAAAAACTAAGTTTTGGCTATGGACTTCATTCCCGGTCACAGACCTTGTCGACCTATTTCATCGGTTCTCAGATGCCTGACGGTTCTCTGGTTGAAACAAACAAGAAACTTGGATTCACAAAATCAAACCAGTTTGTAATTGGATATGACCTGTCAATTGCCGAAAATACGAGATTCAAGACTGAGGCTTATTATCAAAATATTTATCACGTACCCGTTGAACAGCGGAGTTCATCATTCAGTATGTTAAATACCGGTGCTGGATGGGGTGTAAACGCCGAGGACAGTTTAAAAAACAGTGGAAGGGGAAGCAATTATGGACTTGAATTTACAATGGAGCGCTTTTTCAGCAAAACCTTCTACTACCTTGGTACACTTTCTCTTTTTGAGTCAAAATACAGGGGAAGTGATGGGATTGAACGGAATACGGCTTTTAATGGCAATTATGTTGTTAATTTATTGGTAGGTAAGGAGTTTCGCCTGAACCAGAAGTCTGCATTGAATATTGATTTTAAAATGAGTTATGCAGGAGGAAAACGCTATACCCCCGTTGATTTCAATGCGTCACAAACTGCATCTACAACGAAATATGACAATTCAAGGGCATATTCATTGCAGGCTGATCCGTTTCTAAAGGCAGATATCAAATTCGGTTACCGGTTAAACGGGCGGAAAGTATCGCAGGAATGGGTGTTTTATATCGAAAATTTCACCAACCATACCAATGTCTTAATGCAACTTTATAGCCCCTCAAAGAATGAGGTGAAAAGCGTAAATCAACTCGGATTTTTTCCAATGATGCAATATCGAATTCATTTTTAATTTATTAATATCCAGCAATATGAAGAAATTTTTAATTATTAATGGCCATCCTGACAAGCAAAGTCTTTGTTTTGAACTTGCTAAGCGTTATAGGGCTGGGGCCGATTCGGCCGGGGCTGAATGTCAATTGGTCAATTTGACGGAATTGAAGTTTAACCCTGTTCTGACCTCCGGATACCGGGAACGATCTGAATTGGAACCTGATTTATTAATGATGCAACGCTATATAATGGAGTGCGACCATCTTGTTTTAGTCTATCCGAATTGGTGGGGAACCTATCCGGCCTTGTTAAAAGGGTTTATCGATCGTGTATTTCTCCCTGGCTTTGCGTTTAGTTATCGCGAAAATTCAATATTTTGGGATAAATTGCTTAAGGGAAAATCAGCCAGATTAATCGTAACGATGGATACACCAGCATGGTACTATTCGCTGATTTATAAGAGCCCGGGGCATCATTCGATGAAAAAGGGGATTCTAGGATTCAGTGGAATTACTCCCGTAAAGATATCTTCCATTGGACCAATTAAAGCTTCGTCCCTGGAGAGTCGCATGGCATGGATGAGGAAAGTGGAAAAGTTAGGAATAGAGCTGAAATAAATTGATAATTTCGTCATTAATTTGCAATTAGACTGACTGAAACGATCCATTAGAGTTCCTCTCACACAGAAGAATGATTATCTATGGCGAGTTCCCCCGATGAATGGGGCAAGCTATCTGGCAATTAAAAAACAAATTATAAACAGATGAAAGAAATGGTACCGGATTATATCCATTGTATACCAGAGGCGGAATCGAAGCAAAACCGTAAATGGGAATATTTTATACGAATAGCAGGGATAATTATTATATCGGCCATTTCCGTTTTTGTTGATTACGGATATAGTCATAGTGAGGCAGGTTTTGTCAAATGTTTATTGGTATCAGTTATTCGCACAGCCCTTATCTGGAATGGAAGTATGGCAATTATTCAATACGGGATCAATCGTTTCTCAATGTTTAGAGAAACGCTTAAACTCATCGTATTTCAAGTCCTTTCCTTGTCTGTATTGGTTTTGCTTGTTGAAGCCGCAGAGATCTTTATGGTAGAAAACTATCTGAATGTGACACTTGGACACGCTTCAAGGGTTACCTTGATCATTGGGTCATTAATCATTACTTTTATGATTAGTTCACTTTATGCCTCAACCTCTTTTTTTATTGAGTGGAAAGAGAATTTATTAAGGACTCAGGCTTTGGAACAGGCAAATCTCGAAGCCCGTTACGACGCACTGCGGAACCAGGTGAATCCCCATTTCCTGTTTAACAGCCTGAATACTTTACTTATGCTTGTTAGCGATAATCCGGTGGCATCGCGATACGTTGAAAGTATTTCTGAGATAATGCGGTATATGCTGCAGTCTCAGGACAAGGAGGTGGTTTCGCTTGAATCTGAACTTAAAATCGCCAGGGAATATGTCTATATCCAGCAAAGCCGCTTTGGAAATAAATTGAATGTCGATTTTAATGTCCCGGAAAAGTATTTTCATTATGCCATTCCTCCTCTGGCAATTCAAATGTTGCTCGAAAATTCAATAAAGCACAATATCGTTTCAAAGGAGGACCCCTTAACGATAAGGGTCTATGTTCTCGAAAAACATTCTATCATTGTCGAAAATACGATCAAGGCAAAAATAGATAAAGAACCTTCAACCGGAGTGGGGCTTGAGAATATCAGGAACCGCTATCTTCATTTGACTGGCAAGGATATTGTGATTAATCAGGAAGAGGGAAAATTTACTGTTATGCTTCCTTTGTTTGAAAAATCATCTGAGAAACCATGAAGATACTTATTGTAGAAGATGAGGAGTTGGCTGCCGATCGCCTGAACCAACTAATTCTCGAATTTGAACCGGAGGCACAGATTTTTGGTCCTCTGGATACGGTTTCAGCAACCATCGCTCACCTGAATTCAAATCCTGACTATGATCTGATTTTTATGGACATCCAATTGGCCGACGGGAAAAGCTTTTCAATATTTGAAGGTTGTGAGGTGCTAATCCCCATAATTTTCACAACAGCCTACGATGAATATGCTTTAAAGGCATTTGAAATTAACAGCATCGACTATTTGTTGAAACCTGTTAACAGGGAACGATTAAAGGCCGCGATAGACAAGTTCAGAAAATTTAAGGCATATTTTAATGATAATAACCCCAATTCGTATCTTTACCAAATAATCAAAGAACTGCGAATTCCGAAATTGAATGTCTTCAAAAGCCGGTTTCTTATCAGTAAGGGGGACTCAATGATTCCAATTACAGTATCAGAAGTTGCCTGCTTTTTTGTTGAAGATAAAGAGGTCTTCCTGCTGACCCATGAAAATAAAAGACATATTATTCCCAACTCGGTTGAAGAATTGTCCTCAAAACTCGATCCAAAACTATTTTTCCGGGTAAACCGCCAGTTTATTATTTCGGCTGATGCCATCCGTAAGGTTCATAATTATTTCAATTTTAAACTTAAAGTTGAATTAAAATCAGACCCAAAACTCGACATCGTCGTAAGTCGATCGAAAACAGCTGCTTTTAAAAGCTGGATGAATGGGGAGGCGGGATGATTTTGTATAGTTTTTGTATTTCGGATAGTTCCCTGCTATCCTTTCTTTCACGATCTTCCGATAACTCTGGATGTTTCTTTTCCATCTGTTATCCCCTCTTAACTATGACATTTGTATAAACACAGCACACCATCTGCATGACCATTTAACTGAGGCTGGGAATATCCGTATACCACTCTTAACTTATTGTATTATTAATTTATAGCTTTTTTTATTAGTATTGAGGCGCTATATGATTGATATATAATGATGTAGAATTATAGGGTTCTATCGATTGGGAATGATTGTGACAGCTAATTATTTAAACTCCCTGGAATAATGGCGGGTTACCATGTTTTTGATATCTTCAATATGTATACGTTAAAAAAAGTTAAATAAAATTTTGTATGTATCAGATATATAGGAATATATAATTATTTAAGATAAAATGTTTAATAAAAATACAAAATAAATAAACAAGATATTGTTTTAAAGATTTAATTTGTGGAGTTAAAAAACAAAAAAGTTAAACAAAAAAAACGATAGTCATGAAAAATTTATTTAAAATTATTTCTTTAGTTAGTATTTCACTTATAGCAATACTATTTGTTGGTTGTAAAAAAGATTCTTCAGGCGGTGGAATGAAGACTCATACCATAACTGATGTAGCTGCTTCTAATCCTGATTTTTCAACTTTGGTTCTTGCTTTGAAGAAGACGGGTTTGGATGTGGCACTGGCTGATAACATGAGTTCATTTACGGTATTCGCTCCAACGAATGCTGCTTTTGCCTCCTTGTTAACCGAATTAAAGGTTGCCTCACTGAATGATATTCCTACTGAAACTTTAACCAAAGTTTTACTTTATCATGTAAAATCGGGAAAAGCACTTGCCGCACAGATTACCACAGGTTATTATTCTACACTTTCTGGGGGTCCTGTTGCAAAATCTTATCTTTCGATGTTTGTAGATATGACAAGCACAAAGATAAATGGTCGTTCAATGATAACAAAGACTGATATTTTGGCAGATAATGGAGTTATCCATGTGATTGACAAAGTATTACTACCTATGAGTTTAGTGGATCATGCTATTGCCAATCCAATGTTTAGTTCGTTAGTCGCAGCTGTCGTGAAGGCTAACCTTGTTACCCCTCTTTCAGACAATAGCAAAACCTATACTTTATTGGCCCCGACCAATGATGCTTTTTCTGCCCTTCTAGCTTCCTTAAAAGTTACATTAAACGATCTTTCGGCAGACGCATTATCTCCTATTCTACTTTATCATGTCCTTTCAGGTTATATTCCGGCTGCTACCGTAACGGCAGGTTATTTCCCAACTTTAAGTACTGCCTTTGGAAAAAATATATCATTACAGGTTGCTACTACCTCAGGTGTTGTGTTGAATAATAGTTCCAAGGTTATCGCAACTGATGTCGTAGCTACCAACGGTATTATCCACGTAATTGATAAAGTCCTACTACCCCCAAGTGTTGTGGATCTTGCTTTGCAAAACAGTATGTTCAGTACACTGGTCTCTGCCTTGGTTAAAGCTGATCTTGTTACCGCCTTATCCGGTTCCGGTCCGTTTACGGTGTTTGCTCCTACAAACGATGCTTTTACTGCATTATTTTCAACTTTAAAGATCAGTGGTGTGGATGCATTAACAAAAGAGCAACTTATTCCTATCCTTCTGGCGCATGTTGTAAGTGGAAATGTGCAGTCAGGAAGTCTCTCCTCAGGTGCAGTTCAGACATTGAATTCAGGAAAATCGCTTAATGTAATGGTGAGTGGGGGAGCAGTTACTATCGACGGAAGTGTACATGTTGTAAAAGCTGATGTTCAAGGAAGCAACGGCGTGGTACATGTAATCGATAAAGTTATTATCCCTTAACATAGTCAGTTTAAATTTAACTGACCCTTTCCCCGGATAGCCTGATGTCAATATATTAGGGATTTGTTCCTTGTTGATTGATATTTAAGCTATTCGGGGAATTTCATTTGTGCAGCTGTTTCGCCTGATTTCAGAAATTATATTTTTGTGGTCTATCGTATTATACCTATTTTAGTCAGATTTATTCGTAATAGTCTAAATTATCGAATATTATTAATTTATTTCATTTCTAATTAACTCAGTGTTTACTTCACATGTCGACTTATTCAATAAAAGATCTTGAGAAATTATCCGGAATCAAGGCTCATACAATCAGAATCTGGGAGCAGCGCTATCACTTAATTGAGCCAGGAAGGACAAATACAAATATTCGGTTTTATTCAGACGACGATCTTGTAAAATTGATGAATGTCTCCTTGTTAAATCAAAACGGATATAAGATTTCAAAGATTGCTGATCTTGACAATGACCAGATTAAGGAGTTGATTTTAAAAATTACGAAGGAGCTCCCTACTCTTTTTACTCAAATGTCAAGTTTGACCAGGTCTTTGGTTGAAGTTGATGAATTAATGTTTAATGATATTTTTGAAAGATCGGTTGAAAATAGCGGATTTGAAGCAACAGTAGAGCAGTTATTGTTTCCGTTTTTTGAAGTAATTGGTAATTTATGGCTTTCCGGTTCCATAATTCCTGCCCAGGAACATTTTTTCACAAATCTTGTTCGGCAGAAGCTGATTGTAGCAATTGACAGAGAAAATGTTAAACCGGAGCTGGCGCGCCCCAGAATCTTATTTTATCTGCCAGAAGGTGAATTTCATGAAATCGGAATGTTATATTACAACTATCTAGCCAGGAAGTTTAATTTCGAGGTAATTTACCTGGGAACTTCAATCCCTTTCCGCGACATTATCAAGATGGATGACATCCGGACATTTCAGATTATTTTCACTTCGTTTGTTACCGCTCAGGGGGAGGGTACGTTAGCCAAAAGAATAGAGAAAAAACGGAAGTCATTTCCCAATAAAACATTTTTAGTCAGTGGATGGCAGCTAAAACAAGAGCAACCTCATCTCCCCAAAAATTTCTTTCAGATTTCATCCTCTGAGGATTTTAAAAATGCCTTGAACTATTATCTTAAGAGAAATAACATGAAGTTGCAGGATTAGCGGTAATCAAAAGAGTAATTTAAAAGACTTCATCCTAAATCAGGAATAAGCTATAGTCTTTCATCGTTATTGATTGAGTTATCAGGCTACTAATCTTTTCACTTTAAGTATTTTCTTATAAAATTTTCTTTATGTTTGTAAATGGTATTTTCCCAGGTTTCTTTCTGATAATTGGATGGAGCATGATGAGGCCGATAGGGGACAGCAAGAATAATCTTCTTCCCTTTTGCCTGATTGATAGCAGCATAAACTGAAGTTGAAGGACAGGTAACATCAATTAGTCCAATTTCAACTAAAATGGTCGCCTTCGAATTTTTCAGAAGATGTGCATTGTCGAAATAAGGAAGTGTTGCCAATTGATTTTCCTGGTCTCCCCCATGTTCGAAAGGTTGTGGCCATCCCCCCTTAAATCCTTTAAAAGTTCCGCCCCAATCACACATCGCAGGGACTGTGGCAACAACTGCACCGACTCTTTTATCGAGCCCAGCAGCTGCCAGGGCCTGACCACCCCCCTGGCTCTCGTCGATTACCAGTATCCGTTTCCCATCCCATTCCGGTTGGCTCGTCAGGAAATCAAGTGTTCGCATCAATCGGAGGTACATTCCATGAAAGTAGAAGTCATTACGATTTTCCATTCCCTGAAAATAGTAATCTTTTAAAGCTCCATTTTCAAGATTAGAATAATATTCGTTAGATTGCCCGTTAAGCATTCCATGCGCATTCAAGTCAAAGCACAGTGCACCTTTTTCCATTTGGGCATATTGAAGTGCAGTTTCCGGTTTTGAGCGACACCAGGAACCTTTCACCCCGGCGGCATGTAACGATAATACAATTGGCAAAGATTTGCGCCTGGCTGATACCGGTTTGGCAAAGTAACCTCTCACCGGTTTAGGACCAGAACAGTTAATCTCCAGGTCAACACAGCTAAAGCCATTTGAAATCTCCACTTTTGAAATTGTTTTTACTTCGATGGATAGGGATCGCAACTTTTCTTTCTCCTTTTTCCAGAATTGATCAAAGTCTTTCGGACGACTGGTACCCGGGTGAATTTTTTCGGGTTCAACGATAAATCCTGTAGATGCACTCGTGGAATTTGTGCTTGCTTCGATAATTCCGGAGGATGGACCAGTAAACTTTTCATCAAATACGATAAGCGGAGTTACCGAATGTTTCACCCTTTTTTATAAATTCCACTTTCGTGAGATTGGTTTAAGATAATATGCTCACCCTGAGCCAGAGCGACAAGTCGGGTTAGGCAGATAGCAGTAAACAGAAATTTGAGAATTATTTTCATATTCGTATTCTGTCGCCGTTTGGCTTGAAGGGTAGGTTGATAATTAGTTATATATTAATCCAGGGTAAACCACTCACTTACCAGAACTGTTTTATCCTCCGGTTCCATGAAATGCCTGAATTCATTGGTTTTGTTGTTGTAGATATAATCCTTTCCCCATAAAAGATGATTTTGCTGAACCTCGCTGATGCCATCAAGGATGAAAAGGAGTTCCTCGTTTGTCATTGTCGGATGGAGTGATAGTCTGATCCATCCTGGTTTTTGGGAGAGATCGCCGAAATTTATTCGTTCTGTAATATGGTTTGACTGATCATGACTTACATCAAGCAAAAAATGACCATACGTTCCTGCACAGGCACACCCACCACGTAGCTGAATCCCGAATTTATCATTCAGTAATTTGACAGCCAGATTAAAATGGAGGTGGTCAATATAGAAGGAGATGATTCCTAGCCTGTTGTGGATGTTATTGGCCAGTATATGAAGTTGATCAATCTTCTCCAATCCGGCAAATGCCATGTCAACAAGCTCTTTTTCTCTCCTTTCAATATTCACGACTCCCATCCGGTTTTTCAGTTCGATGCAGAGCGCTGTTCTGATTGTTTGGAGAAATGGGGGAGTTCCTCCATCCTCGCGTGTCTCAATATCATCGACATATTTGAATTCTCCCCATGGGTTTGTCCAGTCTACAGTTCCACCTCCGGGGTTATCGGGAACCGAGCAGTTATAAATGGCCGAATTAAAGACTAATACTCCGGAGCTTCCCGGTCCCCCCAGAAATTTGTGCGGTGAGAAAAAGATAGCGTCAATGGCTTCCATCGGATCTTTGGGATGCATATCGATTTTCACATATGGAGCCGAAGCCGCAAAATCGACGAAGCACAAACCCCCGTTTTCGTGCATGATTGCAGCCATTTGATGGTAGGGCGTCGAAATACCGGTAACATTTGAGCAGGCTGTAAATGAACCTATTTTCATCTTACGGTTCTTGTATTTTGCCAGTTCCGTGCGAAGTTGTTCCGGGTCGACAAGAAGTTCCTTATCAGGCTGGAGTTGAACCACATCTGCAATCGTCTCAAGCCATGAGGTGTGATTAGAGTGATGCTCCATGTGGGTGATAAAAACTACAGGCCGCTCTTCAATGGGCAGCCTGTCAAGTTTGTCAATTTTGTGCATCGCCCTGAAGCCGAGTATCCGTTGAAATTTGTTAATCACGGTGGTCATCCCTGAACCTGCATTAATTATCACATCATTAGGTCCGGCATTCACATGCTCCTTGATTTTTTTTTGTGCCAGATGGTAAGCCTTTGTCATAAGCGTTCCAGTTTCAGAGGTCTCAGTATGTGTATTACCTACAAAGGGTCCAAAAATGTTCGTAATCTTATCCTCGATGGGGCGATACAAACGGCCACTGGCAATCCAATCGGCATAAATAATTCTCTTCTCCCCATATGGGGATTGAAAAGTCTGATTTAAACCAATAATTCCCTGCCTGTATTTCTTAAAATATTCCTCCATCACTATCCGAATTGCTCACCGTTTAAATTGATAGTTTTCATTAATCTGATGGCAATATTACTAAGAAAAGTTCTGAATAAACATGAGTTTTATTCCATCTTTTTAATTCCTGTCACGGATTGGGCATTGAGCTGGTGCAGGTCAAAGATTACGAGCTCATTTTTACCTTTCTTAAACCATGAAGCTGGGCAATAGAGTTGTCTCTGTGGACCAATATTCCAGTATCTTCCAAGGTTATGTCCGTTTATCCAGACCACCCCTTTTTCCCAAAGTTTAAGATCGAGATAGGTATCGCCGATTCCGGAGAGGTCAAATTCACCCTTAAAGAAATTTCCGGGTATGGTAGGAACGGCTGCCGAATACTTGAGCTGATTGATATAAGGTTCTTCCATGGGCAGGTTGAAAACCTGCCAGTTCATAAGGGTCATACCATTAAGCGAAACACGTTCGGTAATACCTTTGCGGTCGATCATATATTCTGCAAAATTGATCCGTCCCATCGCCTCGACAAGAATATCAAGTTGCGGATTTGCAGTGGTTGATTCGGGTAAATCAATGATATTCTCTGCCTTGCACCGGTCAAGTTTGCCGATATATTTCCCATCAATAAAGATAGTGGCATAATCATGAAGTTCGGTAATCCGGAGTTTCCCTTTTTTATGACCGATAAGATTTGTACGATACACTATAAATCCTGCTTTCTGACCAAATAGCTCCATAGGTTTGGGTTGAGGAGTGTAAACAGGGCTTGGAAGGTTATTCCAAACTGAAGCGAAGGTGTTCATTTTAATTTCAGGAATTTCGATTACGGGTTTTTGTTCAGGAATAGGTGACATCTTGAACCCTGCAGGTAGATATTGTGTCAGCAGATTCCGTAAGGCAAAATACTTCGGTGTAGTTTCTCCCATTTCATTAATCGGTGCATCGTAGTCGTAACTCGTCACATCAGGTTGGTATTGCGTTGGCGAAAAAGCGTTGGCTCCTGCCCAGAAACCAAAGTTGGTGCCGCCATGAATCACATAAAAATTGAACGATTTCTTATTATCCATCAACCATTTGACATCTTTTAACAGATCTTTTGTATCCGGCCGTTGCCACTTTTCACCCCAATGAGTTAGCCATCCGGGATACAATTCACTGCAAAACGACGGGACATTCGGATTGGCTTTGGTAGCCTGTTCAAAATCCGGGAAACTGACACCTGGGTCGAGTCCAATGGCGGCGTCAGGAAGTGATCCGGCTTCGAGCATGAAGGGTGTTGCTCCGTCAGCTGTATAAAACGGAACTTCAATTCCGTTATTTTTCCACATCTCCTGAATCCATTTCATATAACGCCGGTCATTTCCAAAGCTGCCGTACTCATTTTCAACCTGAACCATGAGGATCGGACCCCCCTTTGTAACCTGCAATCCCTTTACCTGGATGGCAAGTTCTTTTATATACCGGTCTACAGCTTCAATGTAACGTGAATCCATACATCGCACTTTGATATCTGAAATCTTTAGCAGATACGAGGGTAAACCCCCGAATTCCCATTCTGCGCAGACATAGGGACCCGGGCGTAAGATCAACCACATCCCCTCCTCCTGGACAATCCTTATGAATTGGGCAATGTTATGATTTTCAGTTTGAAAATCGAATAATCCTGGTTTTGATTCATGATAATTCCAGAATATATACGCGGCGATCGTATTACATCCCATTGCTTTGGCCATTTGGATCCGGTGCCGCCAATATTCAGCAGGAATGCGAGCGGGGTGCATCTCTCCCGATATTATCTGAAATGGTTTGTTGTCAAGCAGAAAATCGTTCTTGGATAAGGTGAAGGAATGGGTGCTGTTTTGTGCAAATAAGTTGGCACTGAGCATCCCGATCAAAATGAAAGCAGCAATTATTTTACGCATTCTTGTAGTTTTGAAACATAGTTTAAAATCAATCCCCGGATAACCGCGTAAAGTTAGGGAAAAACGATAAAAACTACCGTGGAATTTTAATTTTGAATGTGACCAACTTCGATGAGGCCAATGAATTATTGCATACAGATCATACAATTTATGAAAAACTGTTTGAACCGGAGCTTTTTGAATGATATGGTCCGGCGGCTCTCCCCTCACACCTGGAAAGTGCGTGTAAAATCTGGCTTTAGCGGCCGTAAATTTTATTTGGCGTTATCTAAAGATGAGATTATTATTTGCTGCAAATTGGCGCTTTTTAATAGGAAGATTCATTATATTTGATTTATAACATTTTCATTCTTAATGATTCATTGTTTTGGCAGGCACATATACCCAAATAAACATATCCACGTTTTCTTTGAGCAAAGTCCTAATGCCGCGTTGTCTGATATCATGGAAAAGGTAAAATCAAATTCCTCAAAATAGAATTATTCCGCACCATTTTGAATGGCAGCGAGATTATGGGGTTTTTAGCTATTCTCGAAACCAGCGAAACAATGTTATTCAATATATTATGAGGCAAGATGAGCATCACAAAAGGAAGACCTTTCAGGATGAATATTTGGCGATTCTAAAGAATTTTGGAATTGTATTTACGGACCAATATATATTTGGATTTTTTCGCGTAAATTTGATTATTAGCCGCAGAGCGGCGAAAGAGATGATAATTTTATTTTTAGAATTGGGTTTTTCCTATTTTGCTTGTTTCGTTAAAATAGCCCGGCCATCCTTCGGAAAAACGATCGTTATGATCTCGTGATCGGTTTTCAGGCTCCCCTTCCAACTGTACTTTATTTTGTAGGTATTGGTAGCGAACGGATTTTTCAATTTACAGACTCCCCCTTGTTCTGAAATTATCTCTACCTTTTCAACGCTTCCCCCTTTTTGTATAGCGGATATCAGAAAAGCACCTGATGTTCGCAATGTTGAAAAGGAGACCTCTTTCCACTTCGAAGGGATTGCCGGAAAAATATGAATAACTCCTGTATGGCTTTGGATAAGCATCTCCTGAACCCCTGCCGCAAAGGCGAAGTTCCCTTCAAGGGTGAAAGGACGGTATTTCATTTTGGAATATCCTTTGTCATGCTGCTCACCATTGACATGAAAACTGTTTGGGAGACAGAAATTCTCAGAGAATATTTTCAATGCTTCCGCTGCTTTATCACCCATAAAGGCGCGAGCATAGAGATTGCCAAGCCAGCTCCAGGAGTATCCGCACCACCAGTCGGGGCCCCGCTTCTCAAGATTATCCAGCGTCGATTTAATGATAGCCTGCTCTTTCTCTCCATTCGACCAGTCGATTATTCCTAGCGGATGCCATGCCGTAAGGTGTGAAAAATGGCGGTGTGATTCCACATACGGATGACCCGGAGCAAAGGCCATTCCACCCTGATCATCAAGGGAAAAGGTTGGCCACTCTTTTAAAATCGATTGCCATTTTGCGGCTTCCTCCTTTTTCCCTAATTCATCGGCCAGTTCTGCCGCTTTCTCAAAGGTCCAGCGGATAAATCCCAGATCGTAATTTGTGGTCTGAGTAAACCATGCCTTAATTGAGTTGTCGTGTATTTCAGGACTCGCGCTGATCGGGAGTTTCCGTAATCCATTTTCATCCTTAACCGAGATTTCATCCAGATAAGTGGCAACATCGCTAATCCAGGGATATGCCTTTTCGCGAAGGAATTTTTCGTCTTTCGAATAAATCCAGTGGAGGTAAAAATGTTGCGACAGCCAACATCCCACGGTGGGGCCAAACGAATACTGAATCCAGCCACCCATCGGCTCACCCTTTAGCGTGGTTACTCCGGGGACATTCATCCCAGATGTTCCAAAGTAGGTTTTGGTATATTTCTTAAATGACTCGCGGTATTTCCAAAGCCAGTTCAGGTACCCTTCCTCCAGATCAAGGTGGTTTGCCGAATAGGCGGGCCAGTAACTTAGCTGTGTGTTGAGGTCATGGTGGAAATCACCTTTCCACGGTGGTAATTTCCCATTGTCGGCTGTCCATACTGCCTGGAGGGATATTGGAGGTGCATCAGCCCTGGCAGCTGAGCCAAACTTATACTGTTCGAGCACCCACTGTTTTTGAAGTACTGAATCGGGCAGGGAGATAAAAGACTTACTCCAGAAGTTTTTCCACCACAACGAATGAGCGAGCAGTGCCGAGTCAAAATTGGAGTTGGTCAGTTGTTCTGAAACGAGATTACTTGCCTTGGGTGCATCGCTCTCTGGGGTATGGTTGGAGGTGATCGTCCATGCTCCGGTGAGGGTACTTCCGGCAAATCGCCACATAACGGCGACCTCATACTCAAATCCGTTCCACCCTTTTTGCTTATAAACAAGCTTGTTGTTTTCCCTTACCACTGCGCCCTGTTCATATCCGAGTCGCTGCAAATCCTGACCGGAAACCGGACCTTCGGCATTGCTTGTTTCCTTTTTGCGATAAAGCGGTGGAATAAGCATAGGGATAAGATCTTTGGACACCCTCTCAAAACGAAACCATCCCACCGATTTATCAGCCTGGACAAAGGTGAGCAATCTGGCTCCGTTTTTCCACTTGGTTTCGCAAACCCCATTTCCCGTTGTGAGTGTCACCTGACTAACTTCTCCCAGACTTTTGGTGTCAAACTCCAATGCAGCGCCGGGGATCTTTGAAGGGGCAGGAAGTGCATCATAAGGGACATCAAACATGTTCTGAACCACCTTGTAATTGTTCTCCTTGACTTGCTGCTGTACCCATTTGAAATTGAATTCGGGTTTCGAAAGATTCTCCATCGGCCGTAAATCCCATAAATCGGCACGGTCAAGAGAGAAGCGCAGATAGTCATCTTTTTGCCAGATCAGAGCACCAAGCATTCCGTTTCCCAATGGGATCCCTTCGTCCCACGAGGTGGCGAGTCGTGAAAATTGAAGGTTGCATTTTGCAGGATGAGTGGCTGATTTGACCTCAAAAGAATTTCCAATCAGGAAGATTATCAAAAATAAAGGCAAAAGGAATTTCATAGTAATATGTTGTTTTATAAATACAAACAAACGTACACGATAGTACACTTTAATCATTTCACTCGCAATTCAGGGTTGTTATAATCAAAATCAGTTCTGACACGTTTTTCAAAATGATATTTAAAATTAGTTTAAGGCTGACAGCAATACGATCCTAACTGGAGTAATTCATCAACAACCCGTTCCATTAAAACCGTATTCTCATTTTTTTTCCAGCTCTTTCGGGAGGGTTTTACTCCGCTCCAGGCTATTGGTATAGACGGTTACAGCCCACTGGATATTTTTTGCATTCGGATTTTTATCAGACAACTTTTTCATGATCCGATCCCCATCTGGTTTATTTCCGCCATCCTTCAGAAGTCATGCAGTAAGAAAATCGTTAGCATCGGATAATAGATTCTGAACGGCTTTTTCTCCGGATATTTTTTCCCTGCATTCATCAGACCTTATCTCGTCCTTTAGTTTTTGATAACAACTCAGTGCAATAAAGTCTTCCATCCGTTCATCAACATCATATGGTTTGCCTACACCCAGATTGGGTAGCCACTGTTTTGCACGTGTTATACTTTCAAGCGCTTTATTATACTTTTTAGATTTTATCAGATCGAGTGCATTTTCAAGTTCCACCATTTTCCAATTCTTTTCGGTCCCTTTGTCTGAATATCCTTCAAAACGGGAGTAAGGATAGAATTTTCCAGGGTTTGGAATCGGATCGGGATCTGAAAACGGATAAGTCACTAACGAAACCTGTTTTTCAGAGACTGTGGCCTTCTGTGCGGCGATTTTATCAAAAGATAACACACAGAAACCTAATTAGAGCAAATAATGTAACTTTTTCATTCGTATATAGTTAAGCTTTATTTCAGTTCAAAGGCAGAAGTACTGATTCTTTAGGGACCAAACAGGTATTCCGTCTTCGGGATTAAAATTAGTAATTTCTTTGAAGTTGGGCGCGACTATTTACTTCAAATAATATTCTACACTAAATTAAATTTTTGGGAGGCTTTAAGTATCACTTGAAAAAGTTGTGGAAGTCAAATTACCAGTTAGTGAAGATTTGCAACTCTGCTGGTGAAGATTTGCAATCCACACCTCTAAAGCATGAGGCTGTCTCAAAAGTAAAAATTTAACCGCAAAGAACCGCTGAGATTAAAAGCAAAGAATCGCAAAGTCCATAAATACAGCATGATAACTCTGCGTTACTTTGTGCCTTCTTGGCGGAACTCTGCGGTTAAGTGCTTTTGAGACAGCCTCATTTTCTCACACCAGATTATTATCTTAATTGTCCTATCAAGGCTAAATGAATGCGCTCAAAAACATAGTTTTGCTGCCAGGTGACAATGAAAGCGACAAGATCACAGTTATAAAAGCATAGATTTTAGTTTTGCTTTTAAAGAATCAAAATCAACTGGTTTGGTCAAAAAATCATCTGCGCCTAATTGTTTAGCTTCTTGATAAGTAAGATCATCCCCATAGGCGGTGATCATCATCACAATCGGCGGTGGCTTTTCGTAATTCTTTTTAATGTGTTTCAATAACTCCAGTCCACTCATCCCCGGCATATTTATATCAGACAGAATTAATACTGCCTCTTGTCCGTTTGCTTTCATAAATTCTAAAGCAGATTCACCGGAAAAGGCAAACGCAAAATTCATTGCTCCTTCTTTAATTTCTTTTCTGAATTTTTGCTGAAACAATAATTGTACGTCCATCTCGTCATCTACAACTAAAATTTTCATAATTATTTCTTTAAACAGGTAATTTGATTATAAATGAGGTTCCTTCATCTTCTTTTGTTTCCACTTGTATTTCACCGCCATGAGCTTTTACAATATCAAAGCTTAACGATAAACCCAAGCCGGTTCCTTGTCCTGATGGTTTGGTTGTAAAGAATGGTTGGAATATTTTATCCAGTACTTTTTGTGGTATGCCGTTGCCATTGTCTTCTACAGTTATTACTATTATATCGTTATTCTTTTTGGTACTTACAAAAACGATCGGTACATAATTTTCAACCCCGGATTTCTTCTTTTCATACACCACATAAAAAGCATTATTAATTAAATTCAAGATTGCTCTTCCAATATCTTGTGCAACGATGTTTATGTTGCCGATACTTTCATCAAAATCTATTTTCATGGTTGCATTGAATGATTTGTCTTTTGCGCGAAGGCCATGATAGGATAGGCGTAAGTATTCGTCTGCCAATGCATTTATATTTGTTGGTTCCTTTATTCCGGTACTCGTCCTTGAGTGTTGGAGCATCCCTTTTACAATAGCATCGGCTCTTTTGCCATGTTGATTTATTTTTTCAAGATTAAGTGCAAGATCATTTAATAGTTCCTCCTGAAGTTGCTCATCTCTTTCACCTTTCTTTTTTAACTTTTCAGTTTTCATTTCTTCGATTAATTCTAAATTCACTTCCGAAAAGTTATTGATGAAATTCAATGGGTTTTGAATTTCATGTGCAATGCCAGCTGTAAGTTCTCCCAGCGATGCCATTTTTTCTGATTGTATAAGTTGGTTCTGAGTAGCTTTTAATTCCGTATAGGCTTTTTCGATTTCTTTTGCCTGCTCCAACTCTTTTTGTTGTGTTATTGCTCTATGTTTTCTTATGATGTAATATTGCTGGTATTTGAAGATAAGGTAACCTGAAATAATTACTATAAGCGCATACAAGCAGTAAGCCCACCAAGTGAGCCACCATGGAGGACTGATAATAATGTGGATAGATTTTTCTGCTACTCCACCATCAGCACTTACCGCTTTTACACGAAATGTATAAGTGCCTGGTGGTACATTGAAGAAATAGGCGCGACGGTCGCCACCAATATTGTTCCATGTATTGTTATAATTTTCCAACATGAATAAATATTCAGCACCACCTGGACTTATATAGTCTGCAGCAAAAAAATCGAATGAAAAAACATTTTGATCATGGTTTAGCCTTAACTCATCGAGTTGCCCTATTGGTGTTGTAAAGATGCTGCCCGGTCCTGTTTTTATTACTGTTTCGCCTAATTTAAAACCTGTTATATTAAGTGCCGGAGTTATGATAGTATCCTTTATCTGATCAGGATAAAATGAATAATAGCCTTTCTCAATTCCTAAAAATAAACGGCCGTCCGGAGCTTTAAGATTATCATTATATATGAAATTTGTATTGTGAATACCGTTCGCTCCGGTAAATTTTTTCACTTTTTTTCTGTCTTTTCTGATCTTTACTATCAAAGAAGTGGTCGACACCCAAAGATTATTTTGGTTATCTTCCATAATATTTATCACATTGTCAAAATATACTTCAGATTGCTTACTGGCATACAATTCAAATTCTTCTTTTGTCTTGTTAAAAGTATAAAGTCCATTTGGTCCACCAGCCCAGATCATTCCAGATGAATCGACATAAATAGCTTTTAAGAATGGACAGACAAGGTATTTTTTTATTTTCCCGGTTTCAACATTTAGTCTGAAAGCATGATCCCCGGAGATAGTCCATATTCCATGCTGCTGGTCTTCAGCTATACCATAATGATTTACGTCTATTGGCTCCCATTGTTTTTTATTTTCAAGGGTATAATTGGTAAACTGTTCTGTAGTAGGATCCATTCGGGAAATACCTGAATTTGAACCAATCCACAGATTTTTTTTGTGATCAAAAAACAAGTAGTATAGTGTATTATTTGAAATGCTTCCGGGGTTCTTGGGGTCATGTTGGTAATTTGTAAATGTTTTCGTTATTGGGTCAAACTTATCGAGCCCGTTAGAAGTACCCAGCCAAATATTCCCCTTTTCGTCCTTGTGCATCGTTGTGATGGTATTGTGAGCCAGGCTGTTATTGTTTTTTGGATCATGGGTCCATAATTTTTCCTTTTGAGTGGTTAGGTCTTTGCGTAAGAGCCCATTGTCTGTGCCAATCCAAAGAATGTTCGGTTTAGGTTCGTAACAAAATGCATCAACATTCCACTTTACTGGATAGAAAGGAATAGTTGTTTTGTTATAATTCAGATTGAATAAACCTCCATTTGATACTAGCCAAACTAAACCATCTTTGGAATTTATAAAACAAGAAATATTATTGGTAGTCAAACCAGTAGCAGTATCTTTTGCCGATATCAGTTTATTATTGTCATAAATATATCCAAAATGTTTTGACTTCCCGGTTATCGGATCATACCTGTTGATGCCTGAATAACCTAATGCTATCCACAATGCACCGGAGGAATCTTCTGTTATCTTTGAAATCCATGAAACTGCCTTTTCTGCAACAGGAACTGTACTTAATATGGATTCATTAAATGGATCAGGGTAATAATGAGTGAAAGAAATTTTGTCCCTATCCATTTTATAAAGGCCAAAAGTCGTCCCTATCCAAAAATTATTGTTTTTATCTTCATATAATTCAAAGATCATTTCCTTTGAACTTTTGATTTTGGGGCCTATTTGGTCCTGATTAATTCGGGTAAATTTTCCGGTAGCCCTATCAAAACGGTTGAGCATACAGGCATAAGTTCCCAAAGCAAAATTGACCTTCGCCGCTACAAACCATAAGACACCTTTTTGATCTTCATACATTAATGTTATCATTCCGGGACCTACGCTTGTTGGGTCTTTTGGGTCGTGCCTGTAGTGTTTGAATTTATTTGTTTTTCTGTCGAACAAGCTTAAACCGGCAGAACTGCCAACCCAAAGATTACCTGAACGATCCTCATTGCAAAAGGTAATGCTGTCAGAACTTAAACTGGTAGGATCCTTTTCATTATGCCTGAAATGCGTAAATGAATCAGTAGAAGGATCCAGTCTTTCAAGACCTGATTTATCTGTTCCAATCCAAATAATATTTTCAGAATCTGCAAATAAACTATTCAAAGAACCTGATGAAATGGAATTTATATTTTGGGAGTCATTTGAATAAGCTTTTAGATTTATCCCATCGTATCGTACCAATTTATTTTGAATGTCAAGCATCCAAATCAGACCCTGCTTATCTTGAATTGCAAAAAAGATTTGAGTCGAATTATTTTTAAAGACCTTATTAAAACGGAGCTCCTGAGCCGCTAGTTTATTTCCGGCGAATAACAAGAAGAAAATAGCAAGTATAAAAGTGAGTCTTTTCATGTTTTATGTGTTGTTATTCGGTTATTTTTTAGATTATTTCATGGAAATATAGTTGCGAATATGTATTAATTTAGAAGTTCCGACAGTATCTTCTCAAGATCATTTCCACGGAAATCCATTGCTATTATTAGGATTGTTTCTTACTATCATAGCAAGAGATTAGGAGAATGATTGAGATTCCTAAAATAAAATATTTCATGTGTTTGTTTTTGTATTTTAAGATCCGATTATTAAGTGGTTGGCAAATATTTTATTTGTTTGATCTTTAAAAAGACCTGACAGCATCGAAATTAAGGAGAGGAATAATCTATTCATTTCTATACTTTAGTTATTTTATAAGGTATACCTGTTTGAACAAATTACCACGATTATTTTAGTAGCATGTCCCATCTTTTTTTTAGTTTTCCTGTTCATCTTAGTTCTCCAATTTGTATTTTTGTATAAATTAAATTTTAAACTAATGAAAGAAGTTAGCATATCGCTTAACCCTGAGATTGCCAATGCCTATCTTAGTGCAACAGCTGAGGAGCGAAAAAAGGTTGACTATATTGTAAATAGCTGGCTTAAAACCATATTTATTAAGAAAGCAGCTGCTCGGGAAGAACTTTTTGAAATTATGCAAACAGCCGGGAAAATTGCCCAATCTAACGGACTTACCCCCGAAAAATTGCTTGAGATACTGAATGAAAAAGAATAACCGGTTAGTTATTGATACTAATGTGGTAGTGAGCGCGCTTCTTTTCCCAGATTCTTCAGTAGGACAGGCATTCAGTAGAGGGCTTCTATTTGGAACCATTGTTGTCTCAGACGAGACTCTCCATGAACTACAAGAAGTATTAATGAGAGATAAATTAGATAAATATCTTCTCAAGTCATTGCGCCAGGCTTTTTTGCAAAAATTTGAAATACTCGCAGAAAGAATCGACATTACCGAAAATATTACTGCCTGTCGCGATCCAAAAGACGACAAATTTCTTTCACTTGCTGTTTGTGCAAAGGCCACATTTGTCCTTACCGGCGACAATGATCTGCTTGATTTAAATCCTTTTAGAAATATTCCCATTTTATCTCCTTCTGAATTTTTAAGTTTAGACTCTTTTAAAAGCTGAAACCCGGACAATAAATTTGCCTCAAATTATCGAAGTAATTTTTAACATGCTGATATCTATCCGGTGGCAAAAACCCTTTGGTTGTCGAACTAACATCGAGCATGGCACTGCCATCGGGAGTAGTGCCGGTTGCATTGATGCCTACACTTTGGGCATTCGAAACAGTTGTGCTGGCCAAAAACAGTACGAT
>CAIXCY010000090.1 GCA_903918045.1 uncultured Bacteroidia bacterium | reverse complement strand
CTATAATTATGTGTGAAGTTTTCAGTTTTTGTTAAGATTTTGGCTGACCTAAGAGTTTCAACAATAGTCTTTCTGTCCTTTTTCTCAGCTTTTATTTGTCTGGCTAAAGAGTTCAATAGCTTTAATTGATTTTCCATACTGTTTCGCTTTTATACTTACAAATATATTGATTTTTCAGATTTATTTTTAAAATTTAAAATACTCACTTATAGGCAGTGAAGGAAATAATTTATATTCCAGTTTTGTGGTAGGGGCAATAATCTTTAAGCCGGTTAAGAACAGGATGAGAAAATCAACCCAAAGGGATAGGTTTATAAAATACCCCTGCTCAAGTTTACCTTTGTATGGGAAGATGCGTGTTTTATAGTACTCCTTATCCGAAATACTCACCATGTCTTTCAATAGAGCAGAACACGTATGGGAGGATGGGCAGTTGCCCAAAAGTACGATTTTGATTACTACGATTAGTTTAGAACGCATGCGCAAAAGAGGTTATGAGTAAATACCTACAATGAGAAAATTGCACCACATCTTAATGAACCGCTGTATACGAGACCTGTATCCGCCAGGCGGATGGTGTGAGCCTCATCCAGCCAGTGTTTATTGGTGGGGCGGGCTACTTGATTAGGCAATGTGCATTTTATTCGTTCTGTAGTCCAGCGATTAAATCCCGAAGTTCTTTTTCTGAAATAGAAGCTGTTTCACCTTTGTCATAAATCGAAATTAGATTTACAATAATATTATCGTCTTCAGTTTCTATTAATCCTATGATTTCAGTATCAAGGTGGCTTAATATCCTTAATCCACCACTTTTACCCTTTCTTTTGCTTTTGACAGCAAGTCTTATTTTATATGAATCTTGTCCTAATGATTTACCTAAACGAGGATTATCTTTCAATTCATCCTCAAGTTGAATTAGCTCCTTATTTAACGAGGAAAATTTCTTTAATAATGGTTTAGCTTGTCTTTTAAAGCTTTTTGAAACTCTAACTATGACTTTCATTTAGAAAATCTGATAGAGTTTGTAATTTATTTCCTTGTCTTTTGGAAGCTTTAATCTCGCCCAATCCCTCTTGAATAGCAACAAACACTTTCAATTTATTCTGAAGCTTATGATAATCCTCATTAATTTTCTCCCATTTATCAAATGGAACAATAACAGAAGTTTTGTTACCTCTATTATCTACAATATATTGCATTGTATTTCTCATGTTTAATTATTTTCAACAAATTTAATCAAATGGAATATCTGTTGCAAATCTGTTTTTTTTGCATATTGCCTAACACCTGAATATCAACAGAATTGTGGATATTTTGTTATTGGTTTGAATAACCAAACGATGTATAGGGTTGCCCGTGAATAGCTCCGGGTTTTAACCCGGGGTTGCGGACAACCACGGTTTGTAAGGCGGCGCGGTAGGGTGTTAATTGAAAATCCGGCCCGGTTTCGCCGCAAGAGCCAAAGCTGAAAAGAGCGTTTGCGATTAGTGAATGTGCGAATCACAGTTGAGACTATGCAACATAGACTTTTAGATCCGTGATTATCTGTAGAATCTGTGTTTCCCTCTTAGCGCTATTTTGTAGGGTTGTGCCGTTCCGTCCGAAATTAGCGGTGTGCTTTGCTCAACATTCGATCGCGGACGGTCCACGTTGTTGATTTGTCTACCCGGGGTTGCACAATGCCGGTGAGAACAATAGGATAAT
>CAIXCY010000089.1 GCA_903918045.1 uncultured Bacteroidia bacterium | reverse complement strand
TGGGATGTAAAACTTCAGATACGATTAAGATCAGTTTTGT
Organism: uncultured Bacteroidia bacterium; assembly: GCA_903918045.1. Lineage (GTDB taxonomy): Bacteria > Bacteroidota > Bacteroidia > Bacteroidales > Prolixibacteraceae > JAAFHB01. The sequence continues at coordinate 6,051 of CAIXCY010000089.1, read as the reverse complement.
GGATAAACCCAAAATGAATCTTTCAAGGATTGATACCTTGTTGTGTGGTATAAAATCTGCCACTCTTGATGTTTCTGCGGATAAAGGAAATTTCACTTTTCAACGCCTCGATGGCAATTTTACATTTAATAATCCGCAAGTTTCGGTACCCGATTTTGGTTCCTATTTATTTGATGTTAAGGTAACGGATCAATATTCGTGTTATTCTGATTCAGTCGTTAAGATATCATTCCGGGATAAGCCGAGTGTTGATCTTTTAATTGATTCAACACTTTGTTTTCAATTCGATCCTTTGGTTAAATATCAGGGAAATACGGTAGTGGCCGCGTCCGATTTTATTTGGATTTACCAGGGAGATACGATCAGGCATGGTATTGGTATCGATACTGTTCGGATTCCAATAGGTATCAAACAGACTGTTAGTGATTTGAAGTTAATTGTATCACAGCATGGGTGTTCAAACAGTAAAGTTATTAACGGCATTAAAACAATTCCCAAATTAAAAATGGTGGTTGTTGACAGTACGGGATGTGTTCCATATACGGCTAAATTCCTTGCCTTAAACGAAGGTGGGGTATCTTATGAATGGGATTTTGGCGATGGAACTAAATTAATATCTTCAGCTTCGGATCCATCTCATACCTATCAGCTTGCTGGTTCTTATCCGGTAAAGGTTAAGGTGACCACCAATAAAGGGTGTATTAATGAGTTTACAAAAGATAGTTCCGTTCAGGTGAATCCGATTCCCGTTGCCGCATTTGCGCCCTTAAGCGCCGAATGTCTTAGCAAAGGGAAAAATGAAATCACAGGTTTGGATAGTGGTAACCCATTTGACCGGTATATCTGGGATCTTTCAAAGCTGGATCTTGCGGAAATCATTCAAAATCCTGGTGATACGAAAGGTCCGCTAGTCTTTGACCTGAAGAATAAGCCACAGGCATCGATCGGATTAATGATTCTTTCAAAATATAAGTGTCCGAGCACACCTGTTTCTGCGCTACTTAAACGCAAACCGGATTTTTCAATGTATAGCACTACAAATCAAGGATGTTCGCCTTTAGCCTCCTCTTTTTTAGCTACAGTAAATGATCCTGTCGATCAGCTGATTTATCACTGGGATTTTGGCGACGGAGGTAGCGGTTCAAACAAAGAGGTGAGTCATATTTATGACCAGGCTGATCATAAATATGATATAAGGCTTAATGGAATATCCTCGCTAACGGGTTGCTCCGACACCTTGGGCGCCAAAGATTTCGTATGGGTCTATCCTAAGCCGAAAGCCTTATTTACGATGGATAATGCAATTGTTTACAATGATAAACCGACAGTTCATTTTTTAAATTCAAGTACTGGAGGGACAAGTTTTATTTGGGATTTTGGCGATGGGGGAAGTTCGGATCAGAAAGATCCTGCATACGATTTCCTGTCAACCGGTTATCATAAGGTTTTACTAGAAGCTTTTAACACCTTTGACTGTTCGGATACCACATCCAATACGGTTTTGGTTGCTTTCATTCAGCTTTTCCCTCCAAATGGTTTCTCTCCCAATTCCCCTGATCCAATTGACCGTGAATATAAACTTGCAGCAGCGGGTATTCCTTCGGACGGATATCATATGCGAATATACAGTAGATGGGAGGATCTTATTTTTGAAACGCTGAATGAGATAAAAGGTTGGGACGGGCGGTTTAAGAATGGTTCATTTGCCCCTCCTGGTGTTTACGTATGGGTTCTGGATTTTAAAGATTTTCTGGGAAGAAAACACAGGCAAACAGGGACCGTAACGCTGGTTTTTTAACTCTTCGCTGGTCCTGGATTATTCAATTTCACATCTGAGGGATGACCATTGTGTTGTCATAAAGCCTTCTGTGATAACTACCCAGGAAGAAGATCAGGGAGATCTCATGTGCGCCGTTGCCGTATGCTGCAGAACTTGCGAATGAAAAATCAAAACTGTATCCAAACTGCATTTTTCCTGACTGATATCCGATCATCGCGCTCATCGAATTTGGTCTGTAGGTAAGATTATTACGGTACCAAATCCCATAGGTCAACCAGGCTTCATTCATATAGATTCCTAAATTAAGTTGCCTGAATCCTCCCTGTTGAATGTAAATTAAGTTGGGTGAAAGGGTGTATTCCCGGGATAATAGTCCACGATGAAATTCGTGGCTTTTGGCCCCTGCATGTACCGTTATTTTACGTGGAAGCTTTCCCGTCTGGTCTCCCAAAAAAATCGACTGATCAGGTTGGGTGAGGTGGTGTATGGCAATTCCAAAATAGTAATCATCAAATTGCCCCACAGTGCCAAAAGAGAAATCAGGGATAAGCTTTTGTCCGCTTTCAGTCGGGAAGGGATAACTGCCTGTTGGCGCTCCAGTCCCCTGATCGATCATTCCCGGGAAAATAAGCCCTGAGGTATTAAATTTTTTATAGATAAATCCACTTTCAAGCGCCATTGTGAAAAAGACCCCATCACTGATGTTAAAATGTTCCGCATAAATAAAGGAGGAACTTAAACTGTTAATTACACCATTTAATTGTACGTCATACATTGTTCGGAATCCAATTCCTCCGGTAGTACTGTTGATGAATTTGTCGAATGCTAAGGAATAGGTTGAAAATGTATTTCCCTGTCGCGGCCACTGATTCCGGTAACTCATTGCAATACGTGGAATTGCATTGGTCCCTGTAAAGGCTGGATTGAGGTAAAGCGGGTTGGCATAGGATTGCGAAAATTCCGGATCCTGACCCTTTACCAGCAATGAGGTATTCATAAGAAGTGTAAATGCAAGCAGAAAGATGAATTTAAAACCAAAACTCTTGCGGTAAGCGGCACTATTTGCAGGAAAGGAATTTTTCATGTGAATCATTCTGAAAATTCTGATTTCTCAGGAATATCACGGATAATAGTCACTAACCCACGTAATAAATAGGCTTTTTCCTCATCTGCCTGTTGGAGTGCATTATTTATCTTTGCAATTTCCTGGTCAATAACTTCATCGCTTATAACACCGTACATATTTTCAATTACTGTAAATGCTTCAAAGGCTATCAGAAAAGAATGATTGATAACAAGGTCTATGAAAACTGGAAAGTATTCATTGTAATTCAGCCCGTTTTGCCAGCAGCAGGCAACGAGCTCTTTACGTTCGGCGAGGTATTTCTCATTTTTAATGGCTTCTAAAAGCAAGGGGATACTCTCCTTGCTTTTAAGTTCAGAAAGGAGGTTCAAAATGCTTTTTTTGATCTCTGGAATTTGCGTGTTATGGAGCAAATCGACGATTCCTTCCATGATTAAGCGATTCCCGGATTCCCTAATCTTCTCAATTGTTTCAAGTACGAAATCGGTATCTGTTGATTTTAGGTTGTTTAGGATTTCCTGCGATATTGGATCGTTAACCATGGGTATAAATAAGCGTTTTTAAAAATCAAAATCCCGCACACCTTGTTATCATTGCAGATAAATATTCCGGGACACTTTTCTCTTTATTCCTGATTGCTCAGATTAGTGGCAAAGGTAAGTTTTTTCTCTCCACTTATCTGAATAAATGTCACTTTAGATAGTTTTAAAACGATTTTTTTGTGCCCGGGATTATGGACTATTGGGCGTGAGGAAGTGATCAGGATAAAAAAAACTATATTTGCCCGGTTGCATCATTCCGGCTATGAATTTTTATACGCCTTATGGATTATTTTCTTTGATGAGATTTAGAATTTAAAAACTTAAATGAATGGAAACAAATCGGAAATTGTTACGGTCACTTGGACTAGGATATGTTATTGTCGTAGTGATTGGAAATATTATTGGCTCAGGAGTTTATAAGAAAATTGCACCAATGGCGGCTGAGCTTCATTCTTCGGGGTGGGTGCTGATTGCCTGGATTGTTGGAGGATTAATCACGTTATTTGGGGCCTTAAGTAATGCAGAAGTAGCTGGTATATTGGCTGATACGGGCGGTGATTTTGTCTATTACAAAAAAATTTACAATCGTTTTTTTGCATTTATTTATGGATGGTCGTTATTCGCAGTGATTCAAACAGCAGCTATATCCTCGCTCGCCTATGTCTTTGCTCAATCGTTAAACAGCCTTATTGATTTACCTGTGCTTCTCCCATCATTGAGCCAATTCTCGATTGGAGGGATCTTTTTCCCATTTGAAGGTTTTACTGTAAAACTTAGCGCCATTCTATTGATCTTTATCCTTACAATGATTAATATTATCGGGTTAAAAACCGGGGCAGGGGTTAGTAAGCTAGTCCTGATCCTGGTTTTTGGCGGATTATTCCTGATCGTTGCATTCGGGTTGGGCAGTCATCAGTCGCATCCTTTACAAAGTTTTAATTTTGGACCCGATTCGCAGGCGCCGGTTACGATATCTGCTTTTTTTACAGCTATGCTTGCTTCCTTTTGGGCCTACCAGGGTTGGGCTTCAGTTGGTTTCATCGGGGGTGAGGTTAAAGAGGCTAAACAGAATATCCCCAAAGGGATTGTTGCCGGTGTATTTATGGTCATTGCTGTTTATTTGCTTGTCAATGTTACCTATCTGTCGTTATTATCTATCCCGCAACTTGAAGAAATTTACAAGTCCGGAAACCAGATTGCGGCGGTTGAAGCTGTGAGGGCCTTCTGGGGGGCAAATGGCGCACTGTTTATCTCATTTCTAATCCTTATTACGACACTTGGTTGCACGAATGCAACAATCCTGGCCAGTGCAAGGCCTTATTATGCCATGGCCCAGGATAAACTGTTTTTTAAAAGTGCCGGAACGTTGAATAAGGCAAATGTACCTGCCAATTCATTGATGATGCAGGGAATATGGGCAGCGGTATTAGTCCTATCCGGAACGTTCGATCAGCTGACTGATATGATTATTTTTGCTGTATTTATCTTTTACGGGGCTACTTCACTGGCTGTTTTTATCTTACGGCGAAGGATGCCTGATGCGCCAAGGCCTTATAAAGTTTGGGGTTATCCTGTTGTTCCGGCAATTTTTATCCTGTTTTGTATTGTATTGGTTTTTAATACCATTTTTACACGGCCTCGTGAAGCAATATTAGGAATTATCCTTATTTTTTCAGGCTTACCGGTTTATTGGTTTTTACACCGAAAGAGTAGGGAATGATGAAATCCTTAGTGAGCGGGGGAATGTCCGTGATATGAACATTCCCCCACTCACTGTTTATAACAGCTTATTAATTAAATATTTTCCGGTATAGGACTCCCTGCATTTTACAAGTTTTTCGGGTGTTCCTTCGAAGACTTTGTATCCTCCTGATTCACCACCTTCAGGACCTAAATCGATTATCCAGTCTGCAACTTTGATTACCTCTGTATTGTGCTCGATTATTACAACCGTATGTCCTCTGGAAATTAAGGCATTAATGGCGTCAAGAAGTTTGCGGATATCATGAAAATGTAGCCCTGTAGTTGGTTCATCAAAAATAAAGAGGGTAGGGGTATCCTTCTCTTTGGCAAGGAAGGAGGCAAGTTTAATTCGTTGACTTTCTCCTCCGGAGAGAGTGCTTGAGGATTGTCCCAGTTTTACATATCCCAATCCGACATCCTGTAACGGCAGTAGTTTTTTCGCAATTTTTTTTCCTTCATTTTTATCATTTTCAGAAAAGAATAGTATCGCCTCATCAACAGTTAATTCCAATATATCGAAGATGTTTTTCTCTCTGAACATAACATCAAGAACATCAGTCTTAAACCGTTTCCCATTGCAACTTTCGCAGGTGAGGTGAATATCTGCCATGAATTGCATCTCAACTTTAATCTCCCCTTCACCCTGGCACTCTTCGCATCTTCCTCCATCTATGTTAAAGGAGAAATGTGAGGCCGTAAATCCGTTTATTTTGGACGCCTGCTGGTCAGCGTAGAGTTTTCGGATCTCGTCGTAAGTTTTCAGATAGGTGACCGGATTTGAGCGGGAGGATTTTCCGATCGGATTCTGATCGACAAATTCGACTGCAGTTATCAACGAAAGGTCCCCTTGCAACCGTATGTGGTCCCCTGTTTTTTCACCATAACCTCCAAGATGTTTGGAC
>CAIXCY010000088.1 GCA_903918045.1 uncultured Bacteroidia bacterium | reverse complement strand
CACTGGCTAGCTCAAGATTTTATTTTGAACGATAAAAAAGCTCCGGGCATTTGCGCGGAGCTTTTTTATTCGCTGATAATCGAAGTATTTAACTGGAGCCACTAATGGGACTCGAACCCACGACCTGCTCATTACGAATGAGCTGCTCTACCAACTGAGCTAAAGTGGCTGGTATGGTCGGCAAATGTAGTGAAATTGAGTTTTAGAACAACCCGCCTACTGCATTTTTATTCATTTCCCCAATCGAGAATGATTTTACCACAATTCCCTTCCTCCATAATATCAAAGGCCTTTTGGAATTCGGTATAATGAAACCGGTGGGTGATCACGGGTGAAATATCGAGACCGGAAAGGAGCATCTTCTCCATTTTATACCAGGTCTCGTACATCTCGCGGCCATATATCCCTTTCAGTGTTAGTCCTTTAAAAATTACCTTATCCCATTCAATCTGGGTAGTATCCGGTAAAATGCCGAGTAATGAGATTTTCCCGCCATTGTACATACTTTTAATCATCGAATCGAAGGCAACTGGTGAACCAGAAACTTCGAGTCCGATATCGAAACCTGCAACCATTCCAACCTGCCTCATGGCAGAAGCAATATCGTCCTTCATCGGGTCAATCACTAAAGTTGCACCCATTTTCCGGGCAAGTTCACGGCGATAGGGGACTGTCTCCGAACCAACCACGTTGCGTGCCCCCACAAATCGGCAGACCGCGATTGCCATGCAGCCGATAGGTCCTCCTGCTCCGGTCACCAGAACATCTTCTCCGATCAAAGGGAAAGATAGAGCGGTGTGGGTTGCATTTCCCAAAGGGTCCATGATTGAGACGATCTCATCTGGTATCCGTTCATCAATATAAAGTACATTTTCTGCCGGAACGCAAACATATTCCGCAAAACCTCCGTCACGGTTAACGCCTATTCCAACGGTATGATCGCAGATATGACGCCGTCCGCGTCGGCAATTTCGGCAAAACCCGCAAGCAATGTGCCCTTCGACAGTAACCCTTTCCCCAAGATGGATTTTCGTCACCTCATCGCCGATACCTACAACGGTTCCCACATATTCGTGACCAATAGTCATTGGCGTTTTAATGGTCTTCTGAGCCCAGGCATCCCACTTATAGATGTGCAGGTCAGTTCCGCAAATAGCTGATTTTGAGATTTTAATTAAAACCTCATTTACACCTGGTTGTGGAACCGGTACCTCCTCCATCCAAAGACCCTTTGTCGGTTCCATTTTTCTGATTGCCTTCATCTTAAATGATTTAGTTTTTCAAAAGCAAATTAAGACAATTTTTATTTCACGAAACCTAAGGAATATCACTTGAGGCAAAAATTTTAAGGATTGAGAGTAAATTTCCCTGATTTTTTAAAATATGTAATATATGAATAGTTAAATATTAGATAATCAATATTTTAACGGCTATTTATGCCAGGTTTTTGCACAAATTGATCTTAAATGTATCAAATAAAAACTGAAACATGCTGTAAAACATGTTTCTAAAAATAGTGATTCAATCTTTTAGTTATCAACCTTATAATTGATTGCCATCCGCAACTTTATTAACCATTTATTAATGTACACTAACAACAATTAACATTTTTTAATAAAATCAATTACCTTAGCCGACGCTTAAATGAAAAATAAATGGTGATTTTTGGACTTTTACTAAGACTATAATTCGTTTCTAACTAAACAATCAAAAGAGCCGGCCAGTGTGGTCGGCTCTTTTTGCTTTGGCTAAATCCGCTAATTCGGCGATTGGGCAGATCAATTGTTATTTTGAATTCCATAAAGTCAGCAAAACTTTGGCCAACATAGAATGAAGGATTTCCGGGTTACCTCTATTTAGTCATTAACCATTATCCATTAACCAATTAAGTGTATAAATATAATCGTATATTTTATCCGAAAGGTGTTTGTAATGAACAAAAATGTTACTACTTTTGCGCCACTCATTTATAGAGTAATAATTGTTTAATGTAAAAACTTTAAAAAGTATGTTGAACCAGTACGAAACCGTTTTCATTGCTACTCCCGTTTTATCTGAAGCTCAGATAAAGGAAGCGGTAGGAAAGTTCAAGGATCTGATCGTTGCCAGTGGTAGCGAACTTATCCATGAAGAACATTGGGGTCTTAAGAAATTGGCCTACCCCATCCAGAAGAAATCGACAGGATTTTATCATCTTTTCGAATTCAAGGCTAATCCGGCTTTCATAGGTAAACTTGAAACCGAGTACCGTCGTGACGAACGTATCATCCGTTTTATTACATTGAAACTGGATAAATACGCCACTGAGTACAGTGATAAGAGAAAAAAGAAGGTAAATGCAAAAACTCAAAAGGAGAACTAAGTCATGACCACCAATTCAAGTGAAATCAGATACCTTACACCCCCATCGGTTGAGGTAAAGAAGAAAAAGTATTGCCGGTTTAAAAAATCAGGTATCCGTTATGTCGATTACAAGGATCCAGAATTTTTAAAGAAATTCTTAAACGAACAGGGTAAAATCCTGCCACGTCGTCTTACCGGTACTTCCCTGAAGTATCAGCGTAAAGTATCACAGGCTGTAAAACGCGCAAGGATGATTGCGTTGCTGCCTTATGTAACAGATTTGATGAAATAATAATTAGGAGATACAAAAATGGATATCATTCTTCTTCAAGACGTAACAAATCTGGGTAGCAAAGACGATAGTGTTGTTGTTAAAGACGGTTACGCACGTAATTACCTGATCCCCCAGAGATTAGCGGTATTGGCAACCTCTTCTGCAAAGAAGGTACTTGCCGAGAATCAAAAACAGCGCGCTCATAAAGAGGCGAAACTGAAAGATGAAGCACTTGGCTTAGCTGAAAAGCTCAAAGCAATCGTAATTACAGTTGGAGCTAAAACAAGCACCACCGGTAAGATATTCGGTTCTGTGAATAACATTCAGGTAGCAGAAGCGCTTAGAGAAAAAGGGTTCGAAGTGGATCGCAAACAAATCCTTATTAAGGAAGATTCGATCAAAGAGATTGGTAAACATACCGCACGGGTGAAATTCCATCGTGATGTAGTTGTCGATTTCGAATTCGAAGTTATCGCAGAATAAACAGAATTTTTTATAAAAATAATTCTTCGACATTTTCAAACAGATCAAGAGCTGTCCTATTCCGGGGCAGCTTTTTTTTGCTGATTTATTGATACACCTGTGATTTTGGTACTGGACAATAGCGCCATCGTGTACTGAAACCTTCAAAAAGTCAGTACTTTCCATCCTTCTTTAAGGTAGTTCGACAACACTGAGCCCATCCCTTTCACCTCAATTCCCAGGGCGCTGAGCTGATCTGAAACACCATACATATTTGCGCAAGCACGGCACGCTTCCAATTTAACCCCATCAGCAATCATCTTTGTCACTTTCTCCTGCAGAATTACATTTTCAGAAAGTAGTTTTGCAGATGGCCCCCAGACAATCAGAACAACCTCATCAAACCACCATTGTAGGGAGGCATTGTGGGTATACATCAAACATACTTTTTCTGCAACTTCAACGTCACCACTTGCCCAAACTACTGCAAGCTGTTGTTTTTGATTATTTTTCATATTATTTGAAGTCAAATTACCTGAATTTTTTAAAGTCCTTATAAAAGTATGAAGTTAAACAGATATTTTAATCCTGAGATAGCTTTTATTAATTCACACTGATTTATATTTGTGCAGATGTAATACATAGCAACTTTGAAAAAGAATACTCAGCAAGATTTAGTTGACCTTTTTAAGAAAAGATTTCAGGAAGAGCGAATTACAATTGAAATATTACCCCCTTCGGGATCTTACCGCGAATATATCCGGCTCACAAGTCCGCATTTTAATGCCATTGGAACATGGAATGACGATGTGAAGGAAAACAACGCATTTATTGAGTTTTCCAGGCATTTCAAATTAAAGGGGATCAACGTCCCTGAGATCTATGACTATAATCCCGCTGAATGTACTTATATTCAGGAAGATCTGGGTAATGAAACCCTTTTTAGCTTCCTGAGCTCAGTCCGTGAATCGGAGGGGTTTTCGGATAAAATCATTCGCATTTATCGCAAGGTAATCCGGGAACTTCCTAGAATTCAAATTGTTGCAGGAAAGGATCTGAATTATGATTTCTGTTATCCCCGCAATGCCTTTGACCGGCAATCGATGATGTGGGACCTGAACTATTTTAAGTACTATTTTCTAAAACTGGCTAAAATATCCTTTAACGAGCAACTCCTCGAAGACGATTTTACAACCTTTACCGATTATCTGTTAAAAGCAGAGAGCACCTTCTTTATGTTTCGTGATTTTCAGAGCCGAAACATCATGCTTCGCGATAATGAACCGTGGTTTATTGATTATCAGGGTGGACGGCAGGGGGCATTACAGTATGATCTCGCTTCGCTATTATACGATTCAAAAGCCGATATCCCGGAACAGGTCAGAGAGCTGTTGATTGACGAGTATCTTGAGGAACTTGAGGTGATACATCCTGTGGACCGTAAAGAGTTTCTCCAGTATTTTTATGGCTATGTCTTAATTCGGATGATGCAGGCCATGGGCGCCTACGGTTTCAGGGGTTTTTACGAAAAGAAGGAGCATTTTCTTAAAAGTATTCCGTTCGCCTTAAACAATCTTGAAATTGTACTTCAAAAAGTTAATCTGCCAGTTGATCTGCCTGAGCTCATTAAAGTACTGAAATCACTTCCGGAAGCTCAAATACTTAAAAGTATTGCTCCCAGGCAGGATATACTTACTGTTGATATTACAAGTTTCTCCTTTAAAAAAGGTTATCCCGCCGACACCTCCGGCAATGGCGGCGGATTTGTGTTCGATTGCCGCTCTGTTAGAAATCCTGGAAGATATGAACAGTACAAATCACAGACAGGAAAGGACGAAGCTGTAATCAGATTCTTTGAGGAAGATTCAGATATGGAGGATTTCCTCCACCCAATTTTTTCTGTGGTGGAACGGACTGTCGAAAAGTACCTGGATCGGAGGTTTACCCATCTTTGTGTATGTTTTGGGTGTACCGGCGGCCAGCATCGTTCGGTATATTCTGCGGAAAGGATGGCTGCCTACCTGAGAAACAAATATCCTGTGCGGGTTGTTATTCATCACCGGGAGCAAGATATTAATGGTTAATGAATAATGGTAAATATTCAGGACATGTATCATTAACACCCCTTCCCAAAAAAACATTGAAAGATGTACTGGTATTTAATCTTCTTTCAAATAAATTGATAAAAGATGTCAAAGAAACGTTGCGAAAAGAAGGACTACGAAAAACCTGAGGCACCAAAATTTGAATGCAAAAAGTGCGGGCGCCTGTCAATAAAAGAAAAACAGGTTTGTAAGCCAAAGGAGGTATAAGGATTATAAGACTTTTAGGAAGAGGTTTAAATGGTTTGTAGATAGATGATATTTCAGATATTGTCCCATAGCGAAGATAACATGATAATACTATTAGGATGAAGGCAATGATTTTTGCTGCAGGTCTGGGGACCCGGCTTTATCCCTATACCGCGGATCGTCCAAAAGCACTTGTGGAGGTCGCAGGCAAGACATTACTTCAGTGGGCTATTGAGAAAGTAAGCAGTGCGGGTTATAACGATCTGGTAATTAATATACACCATTTTGGAGATCAGATTATCCGATTTCTGAAGGTTAATCAGAATTTCGGGTTAAACATCACCATTTCTGATGAGCGTGATCAGCTGCTGGATACCGGCGGTGGTATTTTAAAGGCCGCTCCATGGCTCAAAGGTGACCAGACCTTCCTTGTCTACAATGTCGATGTTCTGAGTAATCTGGACTTAAATTTATTCCTTCAATATCATCACAAAAGGGGAGGGTTGGCCACACTGGCTGTACGCGACCGGAAAACTGCACGGTATCTTGTCTTTGATGAATTGATGCAACTCACGGGGTGGAGAAATATCAAGACAGGTGAAGAGATTAAATCGCGAACTGGTGGTGAATCCAACTTATTTGCATTTAGCGGAATCCAGTTGATTGACCCGGAAATTTTTAAGCTGATCACCGAGACAGGTTCCTTTTCACTGATCCCGCTCTACCTGCGGCTGGCCAAGGAGTATCCAATAATCGGTTATCCTGACCAATCGACCCTTTGGATGGATCTGGGAAAACCTGATCAGATCGTTGAGGCAGAGAAATTTCTTGGATGAATTTTTAAAATATTTTTGAGAGGTTGGTTTTTTATAGGTGACTAATATCCAATCTGTTGTTTGGATGACCTCAAAGAGGTCACATGTTTATAGAAAATCGGACAAATATTGGTTGTGTGACTCCGGAGTCACAAGTTGCGTTCATTGAATCGAATTCTATAAACATATAATTCCTTCGGAATTTTAAAAACAATTCAAATTTTTATATAATTATTATGAGTACAATAAATGTTGTGGCAATAGCCGAAACCTCTTCCGAGAGGGCTGAAGAATTGAAAGAAGTATGTCTTGGACTGATTGAACCAACCCGCAAAGAGGAGGGGTGCATCAGTTACGACCTTTACCAGGACGTTACGAACCCCGGAAAGTTCACTTTTATCGAAAACTGGCAAAGTAAAGAGCATCTCGATGCACATCTCAATACCCCCCATTTTTTGTCAGCAGCGAATGCATTCGGAAAAATCGTCACGAAAGAGCTGTCGGTAATACTGCTCAATAAATTGACCTGAGATTTACCAGTTAACAGGTTCTTTTCCGTGATTGATCAGGTATTCATTGGTTTTGCTAAACTGGTGATTGCCGAAGAATCCCCGGTGAGCCGATAACGGAGAGGGGTGGACCGATTTCAGAACCAGATGTTTGGTTCCGTTAATGAGCTCCCCTTTGCGTTGTGCGTAGGCACCCCAAAGTATAAATACGAGGTGGTCCTGAGAATTGCTCAGCACTTCAATCACCTTATCGGTAAAAGTCTCCCATCCTTTTTTCTGGTGCGAACCTGCCTGGTGAGCCCTTACAGTAAGTGTGGCATTGAGGAGGAACACCCCTTGTTCGGCCCATCGCTCAAGATTTCCTGATTTGGGAACCGGAATTCCGAGGTCATTTTGAATCTCTTTGAATATATTTTGTAGGGAAGGGGGGAAGCTCACACCGTCGGGAACCGAAAAGCAAAGACCATGTGCCTGTCCGGGTTCATGATAGGGATCCTGCCCCAGGATGACCACCTTTGTCTTGCCAAACGGATATTTTTCGAACGCATTAAAGATCAGTTTTCCGGGAGGATAGATCCGTTGAGTTTCATATTCTGATCTCACAAAACGAGTTAAATCGGTAAAGTAGGATTTCTCAAACTCATCCTTTAAGTGCTCTTTCCAGCCCGGTTCTATTTTTATATCCATGTTTTCAGGAATAGTATTTGATGTTTGTTCCACTATTTAAAGCTCAAAATTAACCCACTTTTTACAACCAAAAAATAAAATTTATCAATGTGAATATAGGAATGAATTTTGTACATATATTTGTACATCATTTCGTACAATTCTAACAATATGCTTACAACTTCAATTTCCGATTTTAGACGTGATATCAAAAAGTATTTTGACAAGGTGACTGAGAATTTCGAGACGCTGATTATAAGCAGAGGTAAAGATAATGGGGTGGTTATTATGTCATTACATGAATATAATTCGCTTTGCGCTACCAATCATGAGCTAAGTTCCAAACGAAACGAAAACAGACTCGATTCAGCCATCGAAAAATTTAGCAAAGGAAATTCTTTCGTAAAGGAACTTATCGAACCTTGAAATGAAATATGTATTTGTTGACGAATCGTGGGAGGACTATCTTTATTGGCAGAAAACGGATAAGAAAATGGCCAATAAAATCAATGAACTACTTAAAGAAATTTCGAGAAATCCATTTTCCGGAAAAGGTAGTCCAGAGCCCTTGAAATTTAAATATACAGGATTTTGGTCACGACGGATAAACCAGGAGCATCGGTTGATTTATCAGATAAAGACAGATGAGATTCTTATAGTCAAGTGTCGGTTCCATTACGAATAACCAAATCTATTTATGGACTTTCGTGAACGAAATTTTCAGGATGAGTTTGTTTTTCAGGCCTCACGCAGCAGCGGGCCCGGGGGACAAAATGTGAACAAGGTGAGTTCAAAGGTCGAACTGCGGTTTAATATCGCCAGTTCAGCCCTGTTAACCGATGATGAAAAAATCATCATTGGTGATAAACTCTTCAATAAAATCAATAAATCTGGTGAACTGGTCCTGATAGCACAGACCGACCGCTCACAGTTGAAAAATAAGGAGAAAGTTATTGAGAAGTTCTACCTACTTCTTGAAAAGGCGCTTATACCCCAAAAAAAGCGTCATAAAACAAAACCTACCAAAGCTTCAATTGAAAAACGACTGGTATCCAAAAAAGTTAAGTCGCTGATTAAAAGTGCACGGAAAGATGTTGATTTAATGAACTAGTTAATGATGGACTATTTTACTTTGTTCCTTTTAAGGTACAGCGTACCGGAATATCATTCTATTCTCAATTACAAAGACTCTTGCTCCCCATTAAATCATTAAAGGGCAAATCCATAATAATGTTGAATGAACGAAGGTTCGAATCGAAACGGGTAATGTCAAAATTATTGGATTACAGGCTGGGTATAGAATTATGAAAATTCGTAATCCGTTGACTTATAATTTAGTGACCCGGTGAATGTTCAAACTTTGAACACTCACCGGGTCACTTGCTTCGAAATTAAATCCCTGTTAGCTACTCTTTTTTATCCCGGCCCCCATGGTCGCCGATCAAAACCCATCTAGTTCCCTGTTTCAGCAGAATATCGGTCCAGCGGCCGCTCTCAGCGTTCTTTTTCCCCTCTTTATTCTCTTTTACAGTGGTATAAAAGTAATCGACGATGGCCACATCTCCATGTATCTTAATGGCCACAGGTTTAATCTCATAAATTAGCACTTTTGACCCCTGGTATGCAAAGGTCATCCATTTTTTGGTCTCATCCTTGCTGGATGGTAAAGGTTCGCCATTCTCCCATCCGGCATAATCAGCATGGAAATATTCCAGAAATCCGTTTATGTCCCCCTTGGACATGATGTCCCAATAGGTATTTACATTTTTCCAAACCTCTTTTTGCGCCGGCGACCAATCCTGTGCAAATACCGAAGTGAATCCAAGCCCCAAAAACAGGGCAATTGTCAGTAACAATCTGTTTTTCATAAAAATACCTCCTTAAATTAGTGGTGAATAAATTGATTATTTCTCCCAGTTTATTAAAGTCTTTTCGGGATTTAATTCGAAATTAAGAATATTATTTTAATACAGTCTAAATAAGAATAAAATTTACTGAAAAAATGTTGTTAAACATGTTCCGGAGGACTTTATTTAAAATCTGCAGATTCAATTTTGGTGGATATCACTACCTTAATTCAGTTCTTACCCTTTCGCAGAAGAGAGAAATGACCTGTTTTTTATAATGCCTTTAAGAATGCGCGAAATATTATGGATTATGAAGTGCGGGGCAAGGTTAAATTGGAAGAACAACTACGTGGCTGAAGAGGCCCATTACCTTATTTAAAGATTCTAAATCAAATGTTTTTGAATCTTTATTCCTTTGGTATGACCACCTTCTCACCCAAAAAATGGGGTTGTTTTTGGGTGAACATATCGTAGATTACGAGCATGCGCGCCCCAAGCTCACGCAGCTGAACCTTAATGTCAATTTCACCGGTATGATCTTCTGCATTAAATCCGATAGCTTCAATTCCCTTTCTGCGTGCAATATAAATGGCTCGTTGGTTATGAAACGATTGTGAGACAATTGTATATTTATCCTGACCAAAAACCTCTTTCCCCCGAACGACAGAATCAAGGGTACGGAATCCTGCATAATCAAGAATTATTTTTCGTCCCGGGATTCCCGCTGATACAAGATCATTATACATGGTAATCGGTTCGTTATAGTTGCGGTTGCGGTTATCGCCGCTTACAATGATATAATCAATCTTATTGCAGAAGTAGAGTTCTACGGTCGCTTTGATTCGGTTTGAATAATAGAGGTTCCTGCTTCCGTTTGCGAGGTATTTGCTGGTTCCAAGGACTATTGCACAATGGTTATGGGGGATTGAATCGATCGAGGAATAGCAATACCGGTTGCCTGTTTTTGTTATTGTTAAATCGATACAAACAATTAAGACAATCACAAGAAGGCAAGAGGCAACGAAAAAATAGAGATATGTTTTATATTTATTCAAATTATCAATTATCAATTATCAATTATCAATTATCAATTATCAATTAAAACTTTAATGTAAACACAGTCTCAACATCAGGTTCTGAATGGGCAGTCAGCGTCCCTCCATGAAGCCTGAGGATTTGTCGGGATAAACTTAGACCAATGCCGGAACCTTTGGGCTTGGTCGTAAAAAACGGGACAAATATTTTATCAAGCACTTCAGGGAGAATTCCCTGCCCGTTGTCGATCATCTGAACAACGATCTTCCCATTCAAATCGGTAAACGCTTTAACCTCAATAACCGGATTAACGGTATTTTCAAGTGCCTGGATAGAATTCTTCAGAAGGTTGATTAATACTTGTTCGATCAATTGTTCATCTGCAGAAAGTTCGAGATTATCAGGTGTTACTGATGTTTGACAGAGAATATGGTGGTTTTGCATCTCCTCCTTCATTAATCCTTTAAGGTTATCGAAAAGAGCTTTTATTGGGAAGATTGTAAATCGGGGTGTAGGGATGCGTGTGAGGTCCCTGTAAGATTCGACAAAATGGAGCAATCCGGTACTTCGTTTATGGATAGTTTCAATTGCAAGTGTAATTTCATCGAGTGTTTCGGTCTCCCCTTCATCCTGAAATGCATTTGTATAGGTGGCTCTGGCATCCTTGATCATGTAGGTAAGGGTCTGCGTTATTGATGCGATTGGAGTGATTGAGTTCATGATCTCATGGGTTAGCACCCTGATCAGCTTTTGCCAGCTCTCCATCTCATTTTCTTCCAGCTCATTCTGGATATCTTTAATCGTTGCCATCCTGATAAGCCTGTCGGCGACCTTAAATTCGGTAGCAAAAATTGCAAGTTGCAGAATTGTATCCTGTTTCTGGACCTTCACCATGATACTCTCTCCATTAGAGATTGTCATTAATTTTGTGACCAGTTCCGGTGAGAAACTCTCCAATTCACTCAGGTTTTTTAAACTTGTAATTTTAAAGAGTTTTTTTGTCGAGTTATTGATCAACTCAACCGTACCGTCCACCCTGTAACTGATTAATCCAAATCCAATATGTTCAACAACAGTTTCAAGGTAAAAATAATTTTGTTCACGTTCCTCCCTCACTTTTCTAAAGTCGTTTATAACTACACTAAAAGATTCAGACAATCGGTCAAAGGAATATCCAAGTCCTTTAATTTCAAAAGTTCGTGAAAAATCGGAATACCGAAGTGATTCAAGGAAGTTTGTTAAAAGGGTGTTTGTGGTTTCAACAAATTGAATCAGGATAATCACCTGATAGATAGCAATTCCAACAGCGAGGAGCGTTGTAAAATAATAGCCTGAAGTAAATATCAGCCACATAATTACAAAGGCATTGGCTACAATGCCCAGTACCCGAATGATTAAGGATATTCTGAAGTTTTTATAATCCATATTTCTCCATTCTGCGATAAAGTGAAGTGCGGGTAAGTCCAAGTTCGTTCGCTGCTTTTGAGATATTCCCCTGATGCATTTTGATCACTTTGACGATAATCGTTTTTTCAACTTTATCCAGATCATAATCTGTTAATTCGAATTCATCCGATTGCTTATTTAATATTCTCATCTGCAGGTCATTTGGATTAATCCAATCGGACTCGCTCATGATTACAGCCCGTTCAATCACATGTTGCAACTCTCTGACATTCCCTGGCCATTCGGCCTCCTCCAGCCGTTTCATGGCATCTTTTGTAAATCCGCGTAACGGTTTTTTATATTTTTTAGTGTAGATCTGGAAAAAGTGTGTAGCAAGTAAAGGTATATCTCCATAACGTTCACGAAGCGGGGGGAGATCAATTTCGACAGTGTTTATACGATACAATAAATCCTGTCTGAATTTTCCCTCTTCGATCATCTGGTGAAGCGGCATGTTTGTTGCGCATATCAGACGGATATCTATTGGGATCGGCTTATTGGATCCCACCCTGGTCACTTCACGTCGTTCCAGAACCGTGAGGATCTTGGCCTGAAGAGGCATCGGCAGGTTTCCAATCTCATCCAGGAATAATGTTCCGCCGGAAGCAACTTCAAATCTGCCGGGCCGGTCAACTTTTGCATCTGTAAATGAGCCTTTTACATGACCAAAGAGCTCGCTTTCAAAAAGCGTCTCACTGATGGAAGTCAGATCAACACTAATAAAAGCTTCGTCTATTCGGTTAGAATTATTGTGTAATGCCCTTGCAACCAGTTCTTTTCCGGTACCATTCTCGCCAAGTACCAGAACACTCGCATCGGTGGCAGCTACTTTTGAGATCGAAGTATAGACTTTATGCATTTCAACTGAATTCCCGATAAAATCCTTAAATGTCCGGTTATTCATATTATTGATCGCTTTTGCACGGCTTTTTAATTGTTCAATCTCCTTTTTCGACCTTCGCAATTGCATTGCCGAATTTAGAGTTGCCAATAATTTCTCGTTTTGCCAGGGCTTAAGGATGAAGTCTGAGGCGCCTTCTTTAATTGCCCTCACACTTTTTTCAATATCGCCATAGGCTGTGATAAACAATACGACCGATTCAGGATCAATTTCAAGTATTTTTCTGAGCCAGAAGAAACCCTCCTGACCGCTTATTGCATCTTTGGTAAAATTCATATCCAGCAGGATCACATCAAAATCTTCCTGTTTGAGTAATTCGGGAATAGAGGTGGCATCGTTGGCAGTTACAATTTTGTCAACATGCGGCTTTAACAATAATCTTAGTGAAAACAGAATATCTTCATTGTCATCAACAGCAAGAATTTTCCCCAATTTTTCCATGGTCCTATGTAAATTTAGTAAAGGCTTGAATTACAAACATCAAGCCGGAATTTCTATTCTGGAGGATTGACAAAGGTTTTATTGATCAGGTATTTGTCATCCAACTTATTAAAGATGCTCATTTATCTTGGCGGATTTGATCAGCTTCTTAATTTAATAGGTAAATGTACGAAATCGGTCATTAATTGTACGAATCCGGACGATTAATTTTTCTAATATATTTATAAATAATTATAAATTAGAGGATTGAATACATGGTATGGTTTATGATTAATATTTTAATTGGTTCTTTAAGTTATTTATCTATCTTGGAGCTGGTCATTAAAGCAAAAAAATAGACTGATTAACCCGAACAGTAATTGAATTATACGCGATCATGATTGAACTAATTGATATAGGCAAGGTCTTCAGGAATAAGGATATTGAAACAAAAGCGTTGATTAATATTAATTTAACCGTTTCTGATGGTGAATTTGTAAGTATTATGGGGCCATCAGGTTGCGGAAAAACGTCGTTGCTCAATATTATCGGATTAATTGATTCTCCCAGTTCAGGAGCCTATTTATTGAATGGCCATCGGGTTTCAGACCTTTCTGAAAGAAACAGGACCGATTTTAGAAAGGATAATTTTGCTTTTATTTTTCAGAGTTTTAACCTGATTGATGACCTTACCGTTTGGGAAAATATTGAGTTACCACTTGTTTATCAAAAAATGGCGCAGGCCGAGCGGCAGAATAATGTAAATCAGGTATTGGAACGGTTCAGGTTAAAACATCGGGCCAATTATTTTCCAAATGAGCTTTCGGGTGGTCAACAACAACTTGTGGCTATTGCAAGGGCAGTTATTGCTAAACCCAAAGTAATACTTGCCGATGAACCAACCGGAAACCTTGATTCAACACATGGGGAGGATATTATACAACAGCTTATTAAACTTAACGAAGCGGGAACTACAATCATTATGGTAACCCATTCGCTGATGCAGGCACAGCGCTCGCACCGGATAATTCATCTGTTCGACGGACATATTGTTACTGAAAGTTATTCACGCTCTGCGACTAATTTATAAAAGGGGATGAAAAATTATCTGTTTGTAGCAATACGGAATCTTTTGCGAAATAAAGAGTATTTTTTCATAAATGTCTTTGGGCTCGCCGTCGGTATGGCAAGCTCAATCATGGTGATGCTTTATGTATGGGAACAATCGAAGTACGACTCTTTTCATCCCTCCTCTGAACGACTTTGCCGCGTTTATCTCGATTCAAAATTGGGTGGGCTGGAATCCCAGGTTGCGGTAAGCTCTCCCATGTTTGCTTCAGGATTAAGACGTTATGTGCCTGAAATCGAGCAATCTTGCCGCATATTTAAAAATGACAGAGATATCCCTGTTGTAGTGCCGGTTACTGCACTACTTGACCGCCGAACCCTATTATATGTTGATTCTACTTTTTTTGATTTATTTGGCTTTAAATTATTGGAAGGTGATCCTAATAGTTGTCTCAGTAAGCCACGCTCCATCGTTTTATCACGTTCAACTGCGGCATTGCTATTCCCGAACGGGGCATTGGGAAAGATACTTACCGTCGAAAATGACAAAAAATGGACCGTAACCGGTGTTGTTGAGGATTGTCCGACTAATTCACACCTTAATTATAAGTCGTTGGTTTCAATCACGTCGGTTGTCTTGCCTGACATGGGTTGGACCTCCCTTTACCTTTATACCTATTTCCGGTTTAAGGAGGGTACTGATCTCAAAGCCCCCGCAGCTTCCCCTTATCTTGGGCTAAGTGCCATTGAAGATAAACTGCTCAAAGGATTTTTAAATGAGGCGGGTGAGGATCTTGAAAAAACGATGGGTCTTTCAATTAGAGAGATGAATGAAAAGGATGAGTATTTTGTCCTCAGATTGCAAAAAGTCTCTGACATTCATCTTTTTTCTCATCTGAAATATGAAAATTCTCAAAACGTTAATATTCAGACTCTGTTGATAATTGCCGGGATCTCAATTCTGATTATTTTAATAGCCTGCATAAACTACGCGAATCTTTCCATTGCCCGGTTGGCTGGTAAGGTGCGTGAAATCGGAATCCGTAAAATTCTTGGATCACAGAAAATTGAGTTATCCAAACAATTACTTGCAGAATCACTTACAATTAGTTTTATCTCTCTTTTTTTCGCCCTTGTTATTGTGGAACTGGTTTATCCCAATGCCATTGTTACCCAGCAAAGCCCTGTAAGAGAGATACAACTACTCTTGTTTCGACTCTCCCCCCTTATATTTTGTCTCACATTTTTTACAGGAACCATTGCCGGAATATACCCTGCATTTTATATTCATAAGTTTAGTCCTGCCAGTATCCTGAGGCATCAAAAACAGTTTAGCGCAGGTGGAAAGGGGTTGCGGGGATTTCTTGTTATTATTCAATTCGTATTTTCATTGGTGATCATATACTCTACATCGACAATTTACAGGCAATTAAGATATGTACAGCAAATAGAGGTAGGTTTTGAAAAGGAACGGCTTCTTGTAATTCAAAATGTGGTCGGATTGGAAGGTGACCCGGATCAATTCCGTAAAACCTTAATGGAATTATCTGATATTGAAAGCATCTCCTATTCAAACGCAGTCCCGGGAAAAGTACTTGGAATGCAAAGTTTTCAGAATGGAAATGACAGGACAAGTAATCTGATGATGTATATAATGCATACTGATTCCCTCTTTTTCAGCACTTATGGGATGGTTCTTAAAAAGGGAAGCTACCTGAGGTCCCAATATGCTTCAAAGGATACAATTGATGTAATCGTTAATGAGGAGGCTGTGAAATACCTGGGGTTAAAGGATCCAATTGGTGCAACAATATATCGGAAAAGCGGAGATACTTCAACCAATTGTCTTATCATTAAAGGGGTTGTAGCCGATTTTAACTTTGAATCACTTCACACCAGGATTCAGCCTTTAATTATTTTACCAGGTCAATTGCAACAGATTAAGTTTGCAACAATCAGGTTTTCTCATAATGTTAAAAATGGAGACATTGTCAGGGTTAAGAATTACCTTGGAAAGGTCTTTCCCAATATTCCGTTTTTTCAATTTGCAATGAATGAAAATCTTGGGGAATTTTATAAGGAGGAACGATCTACAGGTGAGGTTGCAGTTGCTTTTTCATTCTTCGCGATTTTTATCGCCTGTATGGGGCTTTATTCGTTATTGGCGCTCACCACTGTTTTCAGGACTAAAGAGATCGGAATTCGAAAAGTGCTTGGTGCCGGGACAAAAGAGTTGATATTACTCTTATCCAAAGAGATCTTTAAACTCATCACGTTTGCTGGAATTATTGCCCTGCCAATCGCATTCCTCTTATCTTATTATTGGCTAGACCGGTTTGCCTATCATGTTTCATTAAGCCTGACAAACTATCTGTTTGTTTTTTTGGCAGTATTTATTGTGGCAGTTTTTACAATTTACCGCCAATTATGGCATACGATTAATTCCGATCCTGGTAATTCGCTCCGCTTCGAATAGTGACCTCAAAATAATTCGGCTCCCACTTAACATTACAGGCAAACTTATTGCATCCTGCAAAACCCCGTATGACGAGCTGAAAAATCTATTTTAGTGTACCTTATTTATGTAACTTTCTGGTTTATTTTTATTTAGTCTAAATCATATATTAAGCTCCCTGTTTTTTGACCATTGGCTTTTTTCCGGAACTTGCTGAATATATCACTCCCAAAGCGGTCCAGAACAAGACATTTTTTCTGTCCTGAAAATCATAAAAAGGTTGAATTATGCCAGTTTTACTTTTTTATTTTCGTTAATTCTTTGTCAAGTTAATGTTACTAATCACTTAAAATATAACTAAATATCTGGTTTGGCACACTTTGTGTAATAGTGTAGACAAGTTAGATTAAATTAAATTAAAGAGTAACAAAAATGAAAAAGCAAGTTAGTTCTGTCAGCATTATGTCGGCGAAAAGTAAATTCTCGGTAACCGTTTTATGTGCTTTGCTTGGTGCAACAGAAGTCAATGCAAACAACTATTCGTTATTAGCTTCCAATGAAGTATCCAAAGCGGTAAGACCGGAGAATAGGATTGAAACAAGCCGAAATGCTACGCCGTGGGGAGTAAAAATAAGTGATGAGGAGGTTGAGGTAAAAACAATTGAAGTTATTGAACAATGGATCGCAGAAGGCTCCTATTGGAGTGAAGAAGACTCTTTGTCAAACGATCTTAAAGTATCTGAAAATAAAGTAAATGTAGCGAAAGCTAAACACGTCAGTGGCCTTCAATGGAATGAAGACCGACCATTTATTTTTAATGCTGATAGCTTTATTCAGAATTCAGAATTCTAAAAACAAGTAGTTAATTGGATTATAGGTAAACGTCCCGGAATAATTTTCGGGACGTTTTTTTATAAACAGAGTTAGAAATCGGATACCTTATCAATGGTGTTGCCAGGACAAATTGCCGCAACTGGTTCTGAACGCGGGGTTTCAGAATCCAATCTTAGGGAACAAAAACTTTTAATCCCTTGTTAATCATTGATATTTCGATGGTTTTGTCCATTTGGCAGGTTTCACCATCAAAATGAAGAATCGAATCAGATTCTCGTTCCACCACTAAACGCGTAGCTTGAATGCAGGTTACAAAACTACTTTTATCAATATTACCTGAAAATAAACGGATTCCAATAATCGGAGCCATGTAGAATCGGAAGGGGGAGAGGATACTAATATCGAGTTTCCCATCCCTGATATCTGCCCGTGGAGCTATTAAAGCATTGTTGCCATACTGTGAACCATTGGCAAAAGTGATCAAAAAAGCTTTTCTACTGATTGTTTGATTGTTGTCGAAAGTAATTTTATAATTCTCGGGGTGATAATTAAAAAATTCCGAGAATACTGTTTTTATATAGCTTGAAAGTCCTCTTCGTTTATTTTGTTCGAATTTTTCACCAATCAACGCATCAAAACCTACACCACAAGTACAAAAGAATGGAATGTTGTTAACCAAACCGTAGTCGATTGCCTCAATTTTCAATTTATTAATTAGCTGAATTGCTTTTTGTGGTTGTAAAGGGATATTAAGGTGACGGGCAAGTCCATTCCCTGAACCAACCGGAATTATCCCCAGAACAGAATTGGTGTTGATAAGTGTTTTCGCAACTTCGTTAACAGTTCCGTCCCCACCTACAGCGATAAAATATCGAAAACCTTCTTTTAATTTTTGACAAACAATCTCGGTGGCTTCACCTCTGTAATTCGTGGTAACTATTTCAACATCAAAAAAAACAGGGTCAAGTTGTGCTTTGATGATGCCAGGTAGACGCCCCTTAAACCGGGTTCCGGAGTTCGGGTTTATTATGAATATAATCTTTTCTCTTACAATCGGCTGAGGCATAGAAATATCTGTTCGATTTTAAATGCAAAGGTACAATTCTGAGTTGAATTTTTATAGCGATCAATATTGTTTTCGCCTATTTGGAGATTCAAAATCTTCGATCTATAATTAATTGGTTCAATTTTACGAAACTTTGCTTAAATTCTGCTATTTTGCAAAAAAAAGTAGTCTTATGTCAGGATTAAAAATACCCTTTCTTAAGGAGTTGTCACCAGTAGATTCCAACGCTGTTGCAAAACAATTAATCGCTTTGGGCACAAGTATTCCAATTGATCAGATTAATTGGAACGAGTTTTCGCATCATGTTGAAGTTAAGGTCTATGCAGGTTACTCAGATGATTATCTGTGGCTTCATTTCATGGTGAATAACGATTCTATAAGAATTACATGTCATGTAGATCAGGAGCCGGTTTGGCAGGATTCATGCGTTGAGTTTTTTCTGCAACAAGGCGATATTTACAGAAACTTTGAATTTAACTCAATTGGTGTTTGTCTGTCGGCTTATGGTCCCGACCGTAACTCCCGAAAAAGCCTCGATAATGACAATTTAGGCCGGATATTAAGATTCCCCTCCTTAAACAAAGAGGCTCTGCCGGAAAATGGTTCCGCTTCAGATTGGTCACTAACTGTTGCAATACCCCTGGATCTTATTGGCTTGGTTGCAGGTAGCGAATTTAAGGCAAATTTTTATAAATGCGGAGACGAAACAGTGATCCCACATTATATAAGCTGGTCATCAATCGGAACTTTAACCCCCGATTTTCATCAGCCCGCTTATTTTGGTGATGTGGAATTGGCCTTATAAACCAATAAAAAAGAAACTACAATTTAAGATTGCCGTGGAAATATTACTAAATGAAAAAATACAGAATGCCTATAATGCACTGATCTTTCAGTGCTCTAAAAGTGTGCCGGCGAGTGACCTGCCACTTGTGGATAAGGCGTTTAATTTTGCAGCAGATGCGATAGGTAATACGGTTTGGAACCAGGGGGAGTTTATTCTTAACCACTCCATTTCAGTCGCTAAAATTGCTGTTATTGAACTAGGACTATCGACCGATGCACTCATTTCAGCTCTGCTGCATAATGTTTACGGCCCCGGTAAAATGGAATTTTCACCTGAAGAGGTTAAAAAACTCTTTGGCAGTAGTGTAACGGTTATTCTTGAAGGGATAATCAAAATAAATGCTTTAAATACCGGAAATCTCGCATTTCAAAGCGAGAATTTCAGAAGACTTTTGCTTACCCTGTCCGGAGATGTAAAGGTTATCTTACTTAAGATTGCCGATCAGATGCAGGATATGCGAACGCTTGACAATCAGCCGCTTGGACTCAGAGAGCGACTGTCAATCGATACCTGGCACCTTTATGCTCCCCTAGCCCATCGGCTGGGGCTTTATAAAGTGAATTCAGAATTACTCGACCTGGCTTTAAAATACCTACATCCGACAGATTATGAGTCGATTGTTGATAAGTTGAAAGAGACCGCTGTTGAACGGGCAGGTTTCGTGTCGGCCTTTGTAATGCCTATTGAAAAAAAACTTCAGAGCAGAGGGTTTGATTTTGAAATGAAGGCCCGAACCAAATCGATTTATTCCATTTGGAACAAAATGAAGAAGCAAAAGGTAGATTTTCATGAAGTTTATGATCTTTTTGCAATCCGCATCATTTTAAATACGGAACCTGAAAATGAAAAAGCTGCTTGCTGGCAGGCTTTCTCAGTAGTCACAGAGGAGTACCTTTCGAATCCGGACCGACTCCGTGACTGGATCACCTATCCCAAGTCTAACGGGTATGAATCGCTGCACACTACCGTATTGGGCCCTGGAAAGAGATGGGTCGAGGTGCAGATCCGAACCCATCGCATGGATGATATTGCCGAAAACGGACTTGCTGCGCACTGGAGATATAAAGGGGGCAAAGGGGGAGATGAGATTGATAAATGGCTTCGGAATGTGCGCGAAATCCTTGAAAATCCACAGCTAAATCCAGTCGACTTTATTGATGATTTCAAGGTAAATATTTACGAGGATGAGATTTTCGTTTTTACACCTAAAGGCGACCTGCTGAAGCTGAGGGCCGGAGCTACCCTACTTGATTTTGCTTATGAAATTCACTCTAAAATAGGGGATAAATGTGTTGGAGGCAAAGTTAACGGGAAACTGGTAACGCTGAAATATGTATTAAAAAACGGAGACCAAATCTCCGTTGAAACATCCAATAATCAAAAGCCAAAACTCGATTGGCTCGATTTCGTGGTGACTTCAAAGGCGAAAACACGGATTAAAGCGAGTTTAAATGAAGATCACAAAAAAGAGGCTGAAAACGGCAAGGAGATCTTCAGACGTAAGTTTAAAAACTGGAAAATTGAGTTAAATGATTCGGTAATCCGGGATATCCTCAAGTACTATAAATTGAAACTTGCCGTCGATCTTTATTACAATATTTCTGTCGGAAAGGTTGATACCCTTGAAATTAAAGAACAGGTCATTGGTAAACGGGAGGAGTCACAACAGGATAAACTATCTGAAATTCTTCCGCCGCAAGAGGTTAAAGAACTCTCATTTGATAATAGCGATGATTACCTCGTAATTGATAATAACCTGAAAGACGTCAATTATAAGCTCGCTGTCTGTTGTAATCCGATTTTCGGCGATGATATTTTTGGATTTGTAACGATCCTTGAAGGGATTAAAATTCACAGACTTACCTGTCCAAATGCCAAACAGATGATCGAACGGTATCCTTACCGGATTATAAAGGCAAAATGGAGAAATACAGGCAAACGTAACTCCTTTCAGGCAACGATCCATATTTCAGGGTCTGACAGATCCGGAATTGTGACTGATATTTCCCGGATTATTTCAAAGGAGATCGGGATTCAGATGCGCTCCATTTCAATTAATTCGGAGGATAAATCGTTTGACGGAACTCTGCGTGTTTTTGTGAATGATCTTGAACATCTTGATTTTCTGATACAAAAATTAAAAAATATAAAAGGAGTTCATTCTGTAACCAGGTCGGATGCCTGATTTTTAAATTTTTATTTTGATGCGAATACTGGTAGCCCCCAATGCAATGAAAGGTTCTCTCTCAGCATCTGATTTTGCAGATGCAATTGAGAAAGGTTTAAACCTTGCAGATGGCTCAACGGAGGTCTTAAAACGCCCGCTTGCAGACGGTGGAGATGGAACTAATAAATTGTTAATTAAGGCATTAAATGGTTTATTTATTCCTGTTCAGGTACATGATCCACTCGGACGGGTAATCGTTTCACGCTTTGGCTGGTTATCGGAGTCAAAATGCGCCGTTATAGAAATGGCAGAAGCTTCCGGACTTAAACTGTTAGCAACCGACGAGCTCAACCCAATGAAAGCTTCATCGCGCGGAACAGGAGAGTTAATTCTGGCAGCTATAGAAAAGGGGGCACAAAAGATTATTCTTGGAATCGGGGGGAGTGCAACCGTTGATGGGGGAATCGGCATATTAAAAGCTTTGGGGTTTCGCTTATCCGATAAATCAGGGATAGAGATCAACGAAGGGGGAGAGGGGTTAAATCAGATTGTTAAGATTTTTAAGGACAATGTCAATCCCAATATTTTGAATTGCGAAATTGTAATTGCCACAGATGTAAAGAATCCGGTACTTGGCAATGAGGGTGCTGCAACAATTTATGGTCCACAAAAGGGTGCAACACCTTTGATGGTAAATGATTTGGAATCCGGATTTCAAAATTATGTCCGGATACTGGAACAGGTTTCTCACAAGGAGCTTGATGAATTGGTTGGTGGGGGAGCCGCCGGGGGAGTAGCTCTTCCTTTAATCGCTTTCTTAAACGCTCGCATGGAGAGCGGAGCAGAATTGATTATGGAGTTGCTGGGGGTGTTGGATGAGCTGAAAAAATGTGACCTTGTGATTACAGGCGAGGGGTGTATCGACCTGCAAACATGCCAGGGTAAAGGGCCTGCCGTTGTAGCACTGGCTGCCAGGGAGGCAGGAATTCCGGTAATTGCGATTGGGGGTACAATAAGGGATGAGGCATCGGCACTTTTTGACGGAATCTTCTCAATTACAGACGGACCATTATCACTTGAGGATGCAATGGCGAATTCATACGAGCTAACTAAATCCTTAGCTTTTCAATTGGGGAAGATTATTAAAACATTTTTAAAGTGACCGATATTAAATGTGTTGTGGATAATGCTCAGGCCGCATTAGAGGAGGGCTTTCCCGATAAAGCACTGGCAATATTAAATTCTTCTTCGATCGGGGATTGTAAGGATGTATTGTTTCTCAAAGGTGAAATATATTTTAAAATGGAGAAATGGGGGGACGCACTCAACCATTTTTCGGCTTTTCACGATCACTTTCCTGCAGACACACGTGCTGAATCTTATATCAAGATGATTCAGAATATTCTCGGGTTTTTTCACCGGGACCTATATAATCCCTGATGTATAAAAGAAGAGAGCCATCAACAGGGTTGGCGGCTCTCTTTTAGAATATTGTATTTTAATTATTTATAAATAAGTGTATTATCACGATATCCCGGACTGTCAAGATACCAGTCTTTAAAAAGTGTACCTCCTGATTGTGCCCATGCGCCAAAATGCAGATATGCTTTTGTAATATCTTTTGTTTCGATATCATAGCTAAAACTTGAAGGAACTTCAATCATCCAAACCAGATTATTCTTCGATTTATAATAAGTAGCTGAAGCGACATTGGATCCATCGTCTGCCTGTCCGAAAAAAGCTGAACTTGCCTTCGCGGTTGGTTTGGCATTTGCCATATGAATCTCCTTAGTTCTGTCACCATTTACGAAAATGAATGGATTAAATGGCGCTGTCCCTAGAGCTGCAGGGGTCTGTGGCGTCGTAAAGAGAATGTGTAAAATAAGATCAACAGGAGTTCGATAGGGAACTCCAGAGATAACATTTACACCGGTTCCACCTCCCATAGATGGCAGAACAGTATAGGCATCATTAAAGGCGATTACTGTTGCAAGAGTTTGCCCTGACTCTACTCCAATATTTTTTACAACTCCTGCCTGATCTGTCAAGGTAACAGATGAAACTACCGACGATGCGACAGGTAGCTGAATTCCAAATCCGTTGTTGAATCCTGCACCAATGGCCCTGACTTTTACCTTTACATACATCTCAACAATGTTTGTCTGGGCATTTAATACATTCTTGTACTGGCAATCTACCACCAAATCGTTAAAATCAAAGTCTCCCAAAGAGGGCCAGAGATCTTCAACGAGCAAACTGGTATAATCAAAGATTGATGGGTAGTAATTGGTGTAGGCTCTTAACGGATCGTTTGGAAATTCGTCAAACATATTTGAAACCCCGTCCTTGTCATTATCCGCAGGAGTATCAATCGAGGAGACATTAGTCAAATCGACACCATTAACCGGATTCGAAGTAACATAAAAGAGAACATCATTAAAATCTTCATCTGATGAAACTGGTGTATTTCTGATTTGATCCTCAAATCCTATGAGGAGCAATGATCTTAAATTATCATACAATAAAACTGTATGCTGACGCTTTGCTGGATCTGTTTCCGGATTTAACACAGGTTCAGAATAGAATGTGGGAGGATTGTAATCTGTATTTCCATTCCATCCACTTTGTGCCAAAAACCATCCTATCACAGTACCGGCAGAAAACCTGCCTAATTTAACTTTCATTCCGGAAGTCATGGCTCCTCCGGATCCGCTCAGCGAGGCATTAGGAAAAATAACAGTGTATTTGGTAATGTCAGCCAATTTTTGCGGTGGTGTAGATACCGGGTAGGTGTAGTATCCAACGGCATTGGTTAAAGCTGCCCCTTCACTAACAAAGGTAACCCAGACATCAGACAGTTGAGTTAGTACAAGATCTGCTACATTCCCCGATTTTATATATTGAGGGTGGGTAATTGGCAAATGTACTTTTTCAGGTAATGAGGCATTTATCGAATCCAGAAGCCCCTGAGTAATTTTATCATTCACAGGTTCAAGATAACTTGGCACTCCACTGGTGGTAAATTTTCCCATATAGGTGTATACAAAGCCAGCTTTTTTTTGTAAAGTAACAGAAGCCACTTTTAATGTATTTCCTTCACCATAAGTGTAAGTTGCTGTTGCACCATTGATTTTAAATCCTGCTTCAGATTCAAGCCCTACATAATTGGTCTTTAGGTACAGGCTATCCTGAAAGGAGGGTAGTTTTATTGTAATATCTATCATGCCGTCTGCGTGGCTTAGATAGGTCCCAAGATTCCGGGCACCCGAGACTGGCAATTCATTAGTTCCAGGATAATCGAGATAAATCGAAACCGGAACTCCAGACAGGTTGGAATCCCCATTTTTAACATGGATTCCTACTGAAATATCGGTAGACGTTTCAAAATTGAACGAAGCTGGAATCACAAGATCCTTTGTCTGTGTTGGATTTGGATCTATAGTTTGCTTCGTGCTGAAACGTGTGCAGGAAAACGTAGCAAAACCTAAAACCAGTAGTATTACAAATATTTTTTTCATTTTCCTTGTCTCCCTCTTTTTAAAGTTCATAAATTGATTAATCTGCTTAGTTCAGATTCGGATAGAACAAACTTATGATTATTATGTTAAATAAATAACAATAAAAAAGAGCCTTGTTTTACAACATGGCTCTTTTTTAATTAAATTAGTAAATCAGCGCACTATTTCGGTAGCCAGTATTATTCAAATACCAATCTTTATAAACTGTACCACCTGATTGAGCCCATGCTCCAAAGTGAAGATATGCTTTTGTAATATCCATTTTCTCAATGTCATAGCTAAATGTTGAAGGAACTTCAATCATCCAAACCAGGTTATTCTTTGATTTATAATAGGTGGAAGTTGAAGGATTCGACGCATCGTCTGACTGTCCAAAGAAAGATGCCTTTGCCTTAGCTGTCGGAGCATTATTCGCCATGTGAATCTCCTTTGTACGGTCACCATTTATAAATATAAAGGGATTATATGGGGCGCTGCCCAAGGCTGCCGGAGTTTGAGGAGTGGTAAAAAGGATATGCAATATAATATCTACAGGTGTCCGATACCCGGCGCCATGTATTACATTTACACCAGTTCCACCACCCATTGAAGGGAGAAGCGTATATGAATCGTTAAATGCGATTACTGTAGCCAGCGATTGACCCGCCTCAACACCAATATTTTTGACCACACCTGACTGGTCTGTTAAGGTCACTGAGGAAACTGCGGAGGAAGGAACAGGAAGCTGAATTCCGAATCCATTATTATACCCTGCCCCGATTGCCCTGACTTTTAGCTTAATATATAACTCAACCACATTGGTCTGAGCATTTGTAACATTTTCGTACTGGCCGTCAATTACAAGATCGTTGAAATCAAAATCTCCCAGCGAAGGCCATAGATCTTCCACCAGCAAGCTGGTATAGTCGGTTGCTGAGGGATAAAAATTGGTGTATGCCCGCAGCGGATCAGTAGGGAATTGATCAAAAACATCTGTAACTCCATCCTTATCAGTATCTTTTGGAGCATCAACGGGTGGCACAGCAGTTACATCAGCGGTCTTTACCGGATTTGAAGATATATAGAAAAGCGCGTCATTAAAGTCACCATTGGCGGAGGATTGGGTATTTCTAATCAGGTCTTCAAAACCCAGAACAAGTACCCCTTTTATATTGTCGTAAAGTAACACGGAATGCTTTTTCTTGGTTGGATCAGTTTCAGGATTTAATTTATCATCTGAAAAGTAGGTTGGTGCAGAAGATACTGTCGTACCATCCCATCCATTGGCCACCAAAAACCATCCAATCGCAGTTCCGGCAGGAAATCTTCCCAATTTTACCTTATCTCCTGATTGCTCGCCTCCGCCTGATCCTTTAAGTGAAACATTCGGATATACAATTGTAAATGTTTTAATATCACTTAAAACTTGTGGAGGAGTTGCTACATTGTAGGTATAATAACCAAGTGCATTGGCATTCGAAGAACCTTCACTGATAAAAGTAATCCAAACATCAGCCAACTGCGTTATAACATAGTCAGATTCATTTCCTGTTGCCAAATATTCAGGGTGGGTAACAGCCAATTGAGTACCTTCAGGTAAAGAGGTATTTAACGAGTCAAGAAGTCCCTGAGACACTTTATCAGGAACAGTTTCAAGGTATTTTGGCACTCCGTTTGCATCAAATGTACCCATGAAGGTATAGGTGAATGCTGCTTTTGTCTTAGGATTTAAAGGAGCCGATTTAACAGTATTCCCTTCACCGTACGTATAAGTAGCAGTTGATCCGGTGATTTTAAATCCAGCCTCAGATTCAATTCCATTATAATTTGTTTGGAGATATAAACTGTCCTGATAGGCTGGAACCTTCACCTTTACATCGATACGGCCATCACTGAGACTGAAATAAGTTCCAATCTTCTGGGCATTCGCATTGGGATATTGTGAGGATCCCGGGTAATCAAGGTAAATTGATACCGGTACGCCTGAAAGGGTGGATGAGGAGTTTTTTACAACAATTCCTACAGAGATTTCGGAGGTAGTCTGAAAGTTAAACGATGCCGGAACTACAAGATCCTTCGTCTGCGTTGGATTTGGGTTAGGGGTGGGTGGTGAAGTTGTGAATTTTGTGCATCCCGCCAAAGCTGAGAACAGAACAATAATTACAATCAGATTTTTCATATGCGTATTTTTTTAAACTAAAATTAAACTTTAATAATCTCACAAAACGCGGATAAAACCGGAATTTAGCAGCGTTTATATAAGATTTCACATAAATCATGCCAATTAATATTGAAATTAATATTTCTCAGTAATCAATGAAATAATTATAAAGTTAATTCATTTATATTTAGATATTTACGAGAGTATATTATTTTTTATAAAAAATAATATACTCTCGTAAATCCTGATTTTTCAGGCTGTTTCTAAACGTGCAATATAATTTTGTGTAAAATAAATTTACGCGGTTTTCCTCAGATAATCCTTCAGTTCCAGCAACAATTCAGCCACGGTGCTTTTCAATTCTGCAAAAAGAGCATCAATTCCTTGATCTGAATTATCTTTACCTAATTCCTCTAATTTGCGCGTGAGCTCCAGCGCATGTGGAGCCATATAGTTGGATATTACACTTTTAAGACTATGAGCATTAAAAGCCAATGAATTAAAGTCTTTTTCGTTTATATTTTTTTCTAACGTGTTAATCCGCTCTTCATATTCCTCAAAGAAGAGGTTAATCACTTCTGTGATGATCTCTTTATCGTAGTACTGGAAATTTTCATTGAACTGATCCCAATCAATTACTGCCATTATTTTGATATATTTATAGTTATTTAAGTCTTAAAATGCAATTTTTAACACTGTCACTCCAATAGGGAATATTGATTTTAAAGGTTTCCTTTATTTTTGCTTTATTCAATACACTATAGGCTGGCCTGGCCGCTTTTACCGGGTAATCTTTGGTTTGGATTGGATTTACTTTACAATTTATAGCTGACAAGTCCATAATAACATGGGCAAAGTCAAACCAGCTTGCAACACCTTCATTCGAATAATGGTAAAGTTGGATCCCAGGTTGAAGCTGTGCCTGAGGTATTATATCGAGAATCGCTTTTGCAAGATCTCTGGCATAGGTAGGTGTGCCAATCTGATCGCAGACGACGTTGAGTTCATCTCTTTCCGTCCCATATTTAATCATCGTTTTTACAAAATTATTTCCAAACGCGGAATACAGCCATGAAGTCCGCAAAATGATCCCTTTTTCGGCATATTTTAAAACTGCCTCCTCACCGGCCAGTTTCGTACGACCATAAACTGATTGTGGATTTGTTGGATCACTTTCTGTATATGGAACACAGTTCATACCATCAAAGACGTAATCTGTTGACACATGAACCATCAGCGCACCAATTTTAGCTGCAGATTTAGAAAGGTTCATAACGGCTTCACAGTTAATGAGATATGCCAGATTTTTATCCGTTTCCGCTTTATCTACAGCTGTATAAGCCGCACAGTTGATAACAGCCAGGGGTTTATTGGCCGTAAAAAATGCATCAACCTTAAGTGGATTTGAAATATCCAGCTCATCGATGTCAGTATAAATAAACTCGAAGTCAGGATAATCTTCTGCCAATACCCTAATTTCATTTCCTAACTGGCCATTTGATCCGGTTATAAGTATCCTCATTTTTAAATTTTTAAAATTAAAGGTATTGCAATTGATTTTCAGATGATTGAAGCAAAATAATCAATTGTTTTTATAAGTCCTTCATTAAGCTGTATTTTGGGCTCCCAGTCCAACTCTGTTTTTGCAAGAGTAATATTGGGTTGCCGTTGGGTAGGATCATCTGAAGGAAGTGGCATTCTGACGATCTTTGATTTTGAGTTTGTTAGTTTAATCACCAGTTCTGCCAGTTGTAGGATTGTGAATTCGTTGGGGTTGCCGATATTAACAGGGCCGGTGAATTCGTCCCGTGATGCCATCATCCGGATCATACCTTCTACAAGATCATCTACATATTGAAAACTGCGTGTTTGCTGTCCGTCGCCATAGATCGTAATATCTTCACCCTGTAAAGCCTGAACAATAAAATTGGATACAACCCTTCCGTCATGCGGATGCATTCGGGGGCCATAAGTGTTAAAAATCCTGATTATTTTAATCTTAACATTATTTTGTTTGTTGTAGTTGACAAAAAGTGTCTCAGCTGAACGCTTTCCTTCGTCATAGCACGACCTTTCTCCGATTGGATTCACATGTCCCCAGTAACTTTCAACCTGCGGATGGACCTGAGGATCACCATATACTTCACTTGTCGAGGCCTGAAGAATTTTGGCTTTAATACGTTTGGCAAGCCCCAACATATTGATCGCCCCCATTACGGAGGTCTTCATCGTCTTGATGGCATTATATTGGTAATGGACTGGAGAAGCTGGGCACGCCAGGTTGAAGATTTCGTCAACTTCGATAAAAAAGGGCATCGTAACATCATGCCTGATCAATTCAAAGTATGGGTTATCAAGCAAATGAACAATGTTCTGCTTTTGGCCAGTAAAATAGTTATCAAGGCAAACTACTTCATTCCCCTCTTTCAACAGCCGGTCACAAAGATGTGATCCGACAAAACCGGCTCCTCCGGTGACTAATACCTTTTTTTTGATCATTGTTTTGATTTTTATTTAATGATTACCGGACTGCCTTGAAACGGAAGTCCGGTAATGCAAAATTTTTGATAAAAATTATTTGGTTGTATCAATTCCGATACAGAAATAGTCGAACCCTTTTTGCTTCATCTCTGCAATTTCATAGATATTTCTACCATCAAATATAACAGGTTGATTCAGAAGCTTCCTGACAATATTGAAGTTTGGTACCTTAAATTCCGGCCATTCCGTGACCAAAAGGAGGCAGTCGGCATCGATAAGCGCTTCATACTGGTCTTCAGAATAGGTTATTGTCTCTCCAAGCGTGTGTTTGGCCTCCTTCATGGCTACAGGATCGTAAGCCTTTACCTTTGCACCTGCTTCTAATAATTTTTTTATGATTACAAGAGATGGTGCCTCCCGCATATCGTCGGTCTGAGGTTTAAAGGATAAACCCCAAATGGCAATTGTTTTATCTTTAATGTCCCCATTAAAGTATTTCATAATTTTATTGTAAAGAACTGATTTCTGATCCTGATTTACCGCTTCAACCGCTTTAAGAACGCGCAATTCATAGTTGAAATCCTCTGCCGTATGAATCAAGGCCTTCACATCCTTCGGAAAACAGGATCCACCATAACCGATCCCTGGATAGATAAATTTATTTCCGATTCGGGAATCGGAGCCAATTCCTTTACGAACCATATTGATATCGGCACCAACAATCTCGCACAGATTTGCGACATCGTTCATAAAGCTGATCTTGGTTGCAAGCATCGCATTTGCTGCATATTTGGTCATTTCTGCCGAAGTAATATCCATGAAAATGATTGGATGACCGTTCAAAGTAAAAGGTTTATAAAGGCTCTTCATCAGATCCTCAGCCCGTGATGAATCAAGCCCTACAACAATACGGTCCGGTTTTAAAAAGTCATCAATCGCTGCACCTTCCTTCAGAAATTCTGGATTAGAGGCTACATCAAAGGCAATGTTGACCCCCCTCTTATCAAGTTCTTCCTGCAATGCAACACGTACTTTTTGTGCAGTACCCACCGGAACGGTACTTTTAGTCACAATCAGTAAATAATCTTTCATGTTTTTGCCGCAATCCCGGGCAACACTTAGAACATATTGAAGATCAGCACTTCCATCTTTATCCGGGGGGGTGCCGACCGCTGTAAATAAGACTTCGCAATCCTCAAGAGCCTCTGAGATATCGGTAGTAAACTTTAATCTCCCTTTCTTCATGTTTCGGTGAACCATATCTTCGAGTCCCGGCTCATAAATAGGAATAATACCGTTTTTTAAATTCTCTATCTTTTTGGTGTCTACGTCAACACACATTACCTCAATTCCCACTTCAGCAAAGCAGGTTCCTGTAACCAGACCCACATATCCACTACCAACGATTGCGACTTTCATAATATTACGGAATTAGTTTTTAAATATTAACAAATATAAGTATTGTTCTAGAGTAATTGATTCTGAAAGTTGAATTCTGAAAGCATTTATCCTGTTTTTAAAGGATCATTTTTTCTCACCTTTTTATAAATTTTCCTGAACCGGCATCCTGATCTGTACGAACAGTATAAATATAAGTTCCTTGTGGAATTGCCGAAAGGTCCACCTGAACTGTCGGACTTGCCGAGGGTAACTGGTGTTGTTTTGACTGAAAGATCATTTCGCCGATCAGATTATAAATATTTACAAAAATGGGCGAATTTGATGGTCTGGGGATACTGATAATCAATAGGTCAGTAACCGGATTTTTTAATAGTTTAAACTGATTATAGTCGATCCTGGATTCCAATGGTGTTGATGCAGCGATATCATACTCAACTTCAAATGCACCAATATCGGGTTTCGGTCCGAAAGGACGGGGGTTACCTTCAAAATCAAAATGGATTGTTTTGTCTGTTTCTGCCTGATCAATAAGTGGTGAGCTGATAACCGGAATATAATCATTGGCTGAATCCATATTCTGCGATGAAAAACCTGCCAAATTACTGTTCCGGGCAAGGTAATTATTTTGAACAACTACCTCAGTTGCGCTGTTGGGAACCATTATATACGAATCAATCCCTTTGAAACTTGTATTTCCATTTTGGTAATAATCAAAATTTCCGGGGTTGATGATCACATTGGACGCTACCAGATTATTGGTGCTCTTTAAGCTTGAAAAACGGATCCCGTCAGATTTTGGATTGATTATGTCATTGTACTTAATAACCAAGGTTGAGTCACTAAGATTTGTCAGATCGCTTATAAATATCCCATGCTTCATTTGAGTGAGATCATTTGGTGCAAAATTTAATCCGGCATCGACTATAATATTGTTGAATATCCGGCAACCTCCCAACCCATGACATTCAATACCACACCCTTTACCCTGACTTATGAAATTATTGTAACAATCACATCTTGTACCACCCCCTATCAATATCCCTGACATTTGATTCGGAATCTCAGCCTGACTGTCAAACTGGATTGTATTGTTATATATCTCACAGTTTTTTGTCGCACAACTAACCTGTATTGCATCCCACCCCGAGTTTGTAACAATGTTATTATATATTTTTACTCCATCAAGCAGACCCGGCAACAAGAGAAGATTTTGAGCATTGCACTGAATTGCCTGACCATCGTAAAATGAACTTCCTACATATATCCCTTCATTTCCGGAATTTGATATAAAATTATCATGAATGTTGGTATTATATTGAGTAAACTTGCCCCTGACCGACAATAGGGTACAGTCGGGATCTGTTTTTGCATAAAGAGCGCCAATTAACGTATTTTCGATTGAAACATGATCAATTTCAAAATCAGAACTCAATTCACCGATACCCATTCCCGCTCCATTGCCAACCCGCTTTATCTGAAATCCGTATTTTTGAGTGGGGTCACCTGAACCAGTGAATTTTATGTATCTGCAATTCTGAACCGCAATCCCATAATAGTTTTGAGTATCAATAATTATTACACCTTCCGTATTCATCATTACAATCGGCTTCCCCTGTTTGCCAACGAAGTTTTTTATTAACAGGTGATCACGGTTACCCGCTACAAACAAAAGCGTGTCTCCAGGTTTAACTGATTGGTAAATTGGGTCATTGGCATCAATTAAAGTTATGGCAGTATTAATTCGGTAACTAGACTTTTGACCGAGCACGGATTTATTCTGAATTACCAGGAACAAATAAATAACAATTACCAGAACTCTGTACATTTAAATCCGATTGAACCTATTTTCCCCGTTTTGCACGTTCCCAGTTAACGGATTGGGAACCTTTTAAATACCTTTTAAATCCGAGGAAAACAGATAAATTCATAATGAAAAAATAATAGGGAACGAATAACAGTTTTACCCTGATCGATTTGTTCTCCAGATACCAGCCAATTAAGGCGAGGATATAGAATGCCAGTTGAAGCAAGAATAGGATACTGTAAAAACCAAAGTTAAGAACCCCCTCATTGATGGCCAATGTTAATCCGGCCGGGATTAAAAACAGTAAAGAAAGCGGTGCGAGTGTCCAACGCAGGACCCGGTGTGAGATATACTGAAATGACAATGTACCGTATTTGAAAAAATTAAGCAGCGAGGCAAGTCTGACTACCGACTGGATCCCTCCGGCTGAAATCCTCACTTTCCGTTTAAGTTCTTCCTTAACATCGGCCGACGCAGTTTCAATTGCATAAGCTTCAGGATCATACTGAATGGTATACCCTTTCTGGGCGACCCTTAGTGAGATGATAAAGTCATCCAGCAAAGTATCCCTTTCTACCTCCTGATAAAGTTCAGTTCTTATCGCAAATAACTCACCGGCAGCACCCACAACTGAATAAAGTTCTGCATCCCATTTTTTAAGGGCTGATTCATATTTCCAGTAAAGCCCTTCACCAGCTCCGGCAGCACTATCTTTATCCTTTCCATAAATTCGTTTTTCACCCGATACGCAGCCAACTTTTGGATTACTGAAAAGGTTGACAATTCTTCGAATTGATTCCATACCCAACATTGTATTGGCATCACAAAAGACAACTATGGGTGTTTTAACGAGTTTCATTCCCCGATTCATCGCCCCAATTTTACCGCTTCGCTGTGGAAGGTGATGAACCTCAACACCTTCAATTTTATTTAAAATTTCAGGTGTACCATCATCCGATCCATCTGTAACCCAAACCATATGAAGTTTATCAGACGGATAATCAAGTTCAAGGGAGTTTTTCACCTTCTCTGCTACAAAATCTTTTTCGTTGTAGGCTGCGATAAATAAAGTTACCTCAGGCTCATAGCTATGATCTGCAACCTTTTTACCTGACTTTCTCAATACCCGCTTAATCAAAACTAAGGTATAAAGAATAATTCCATAGCCAATATAGGCATAGAATACAATGAAAAAGAGCATCCAAAATATAATTTTCAGAGCTGTCATAATAAATGGCGTTTAGGGATGTTTAAGTTTAGTATTACTAATTTATACAATTAATTGCGAAGAGGGCTTCACCAAATTTCTAGTCCTTATTGTCGATTTTAACCAGGGAACAACCAAATTCTCCGGGGAAGCTTGTTGCCAATGAAATTATATAGTTGTTTTGAAATTCAAAGGACTTCAAATAATAAGCTGTATCCCGAATCCTGGAAAGGGATGGTTCCACTTCATTCTGATTGACCTTTCTAAAAACTTCAATTCCAAGATTTTCACTTATTCCGATACCAACAGCTTTAAGGAATGCCTCTTTTCGGGTCCAAAGGGTATAAAATTTTTTTCGTGCCTCGATCTGGTTGGATTGAATATAACGGTTTTCATCATTTGAGAATTGGGTTTTGGCGATCAGCTCAAAATCAAATTCCGGCTCAATTTTTTCAACATCTACTCCAATTTCTGACTTGGTTGAAAAAGCAAGAGCTGAAATGCCTGATCGATGCGAAATATTGAAGTGTATTTCCCGATTCCCGTGCTTCAGTGATGGTTTCCCAAATTCATTTGAAATAAATTCTATATTGCCCGGACCTGAATCAAGAAAATTCCCCAAAATTGTACGAAGTATTCCATGTGTTATGGTATAACTCTGCCGATCTTGTTTAAATCTGAATCTCAGTGCTTTTTCCTGTTCCTGAGCTGATAGTGATTTTTGAAACGATAAAATCGCTGAATCTGAATATGAATCGGTTTGGACAAGGCAGACAGCCGGCTCAACCAAATCAGGGAAAGTCGATGAATCCAAATTCCGAAATTTAATATCTGAATGCGTTTCTGCGAATATTTTTACCAATTTTGGTGACCTATTAACCGCGGTTTGAACCCGAGGCACCCGTTATCAATTGACTAAAGACACAGCTCATT
Source organism: uncultured Bacteroidia bacterium (assembly GCA_903918045.1). Taxonomy (GTDB): domain Bacteria; phylum Bacteroidota; class Bacteroidia; order Bacteroidales; family Prolixibacteraceae; genus JAAFHB01. The sequence continues at coordinate 57,409 of CAIXCY010000088.1, read as the reverse complement.
TCCCATTATTCTATTTTCATTAACCATTAATCATTAACCATTAATCATTCCCTTTCATCGAGACATTTTTGCAGCGTCCTGGCAAAGAGCTCGTCATTTGGAGGAGCAAAAATCGAGGAGTGCTCACCTGGTATATCATAGATAATTACCTCTTTTACATATTCAGCCCAGCCATATTTTATAGGATCCTTAATATAAAAGGTTTGGTGCATGGCTCTAAACAAAGTTAATTTTCCCGGATATGAAGGTAAAATGTACCTTTCCAAAGCGATAAAGTTGGCGCGATGAACTTTATGCAGATACTTTGGCAATTCACTTTGCTTACCAATTGAAACGCCATCTGGTTTATCCCGATCATAGTTTTTAGTTATTTTCTTTATTTGTGTTCTAAACTTTGTAATGAAGAAATCATACTTTTGGTTTACAGGCATTTTAAGAAAAGTTCCTATAACCCAAAATAACTGATTAAAAAACCGTAGTAAGCGAAGTGTGTACCGCTTGAAAAACGGGATATGATAATCAGAAGCAGCATCCTCACTAACAGTGTCAAATACACCGAGGAAACTAACTTTTTTTCCTGCTTCAACCAATTGTCTGGCCATTTCATAAGCAAGTTGACCACCCATTGAAAAACCTGCAAGAGCATAGGATCCACTATTGTCAATTGCCAATATTTCAGAGTTGTAATAAGCAGCTATCTCTTCAATCGAATAAAGTGGTTCATCTTCTCCGTCGAGCCCTTTTGCCTGAAGACCAAATACCGGCTGGTCAGGATCAAGGTGAGCAACGATAGTTGTATAAAGTAAAAGATTCAATCCGGCACCATGAACCAGGTAAAGGGGTTTTTTACTCCCTTTAGACCGGATTGGAACCAATGAACCCCAACTGACCCGTTCAGATTTTTGGTCAATGAGTTGGGCCATATCATGAATTGTGCTGTTATCAAATAAGATTGCAAGCGGCAACCGGGTGCCTAATTCTTTCTCAATCTTCACCATTAACGTTACGGCAACCATCGAATGCCCGCCAATTTCAAAGAAATCCTCATCGGTTCCAATTTGATTTATTTTAAGGACATCGGACCAGATTGCGGCAAGTTTTATCTCGGTCTCTGTCTGTGGGGCAATATAGCTTTTCGACTGCTGCGGAGCAGAATCGATCGGAGAGGGAAGCACTTTACGGTCTATTTTTCCGTTTGGCGTCAACGGGAACTGTTCGATAAAAACAAAAGCCGAAGGGACCATATAATCCGGAATTTTTGTTTTGAGGAACACACGGAGTTCTGAGATATCGATATCCTCTGCCTCTCCCTTAATAATATAGGCAACAAGCTTTTTATCACCAGGATTATCCTCGCGCACAATAACAACATTATTTTTGATTGTACTAAACTGAGAAATAGCCGATTCAATTTCACCCAGTTCAATCCTGAAGCCCCTGATTTTAACCTGGGAGTCAACCCGGTTAAGAAATTCAAGTTTGCCATTCTCTGTTTGCTGAACTAAATCCCCCGTCCTGTACATCCTGGCTCCGGGTTGATCGGAGAAGGGATCGGGAAGGAACTTCTCCTGAGTCATGGCAGGAAGATTGAAATAGCCCCTTGCAAGTCCATCTCCACCTATAAATAATTCACCGGGATATCCGATTGGTACGGGTTGAAATTCTGTATTTAAGACATATATAAAGGTATTGTCAATTGGTTTCCCCAGATTTATATAACCAATTTTGTCGTTTTCATCGACTTCAACTTTCTCAACTGTCGACCAGACTGTTGTCTCGGTTGGTCCGTACATATTCCAGAGTTCGCCACATTTACTGATTAGGTCATAAGCCAGTTCTTTAGGCATTGCCTCGCCACCACAAAGGATCTTGAGTCTTTTTGATCCGACCCACTCTGCAGAATTTAACATTCTGAAGGTAACAGGAGTGGCCTGCAAAATTGTTGCCTTTGAATCTTCAATTCTTTGAATAAGTAAATCCGGATTCATTGAGGTCTCCTGGCTTGCAACAAAAATGGAGGCACCATTCAAAATGGGAAGAAACATTTCAAGTCCGGCAATATCAAAAGAGATAGTTGTAACAGCAAGTATCACATCAGCTGAAGTGATACCCGGTTGTTTTGCCATCGAACATATAAAATTCACAAACGAAAAGTGTTCCAACTGTACACCTTTAGGTTTGCCGGTGGAACCAGATGTGTAAATCAGGTAAGCGATTGTATTGGGTGTTACCAAAAAATTCGTGTTCTCTCCCGAATACTTCGAATAAGCATCATAATCTTCAATAAAGATGTTCTTTGCATTTGATTCAGGAATACTCTCTAATAGATTTTTTTCAGTAATCATCAAAACAGGATTCCCATCCTCCAGAATGAGGGCAAGCCGATCTTTCGGATAGATAGGATCCAGAGGAATATAGGTGCATCCAGCTTTTAAAACAGCCAGAAGGGCGACCAGAATGTCGGTACTCCGTTCCATGCAGATACTTACCAACGATTCTTCCACAGCCCCTGAATCATGAAGATACCTGGCTAATTTGTTAGCTTTCGCATTCAATTCAGAATAGGTAATTGCTTTATTTTCATCACGGATAGCTATTGTGCCCGGGGTTTTCAAAACCTGTTGTTCAAAGAGTTCATGAATACACTTTTCCCTTGGAAAATCTACTGTTGTGGCATTCCATTCTCCTAATATTACCTCCTTTTCCAGTTCCGTGAGAATAGGAATTTGCCTTATTTTTTGGTGTGGATTTTGAAGGATACTCTTGACTATTTCCACAAAATGGCCGGCCATCCGTTCTATCCTGCTTTTTTTAAACAGGTTGGTATTGTACTCAAGAATACAATTTAAACTTTTATTCGTTTTATAAATATGCAATGAAAGATCAACCTTTGCTATATGACGTCTCTTATCCAAAATCTCCATCTTTGACTTACTTAGGGAGATCTCCTCATTAAACATGTCCAGCATGTTGAATATCACCTGATAAAGCGGGGAAATGTTGGGTGTTCTTGCTACTTTTAATTCTTCGATTATTTGATCAATGGGAAGCAGCTGATTCTCAATAGCCAGGTTCAATTTCACTTTGCACATTTCAACCATTTCCGGAAATGTCATAGTATCAAGGGGCGTAATCCGTAAAGGGAAGTTATTGACCTGCATTCCAACAAGCGAATCCTGTTCTTCGTAAACTCTTCCGGATAAAGGAATTCCAACCAAAAACTCTTCTTGTGAAGCGTATCTTGATAATAAGGTATTGAAAATGGAAAGCAATGTAATTAACAAAGATCCATCACATTGCTCACTAAAAACCTGTAATTGTTCAGTTAATGCTGCATCCAGTGTGAATTGAACCTCATCCCCATCGTAAGTTTGATTTCTTGGGCGCTGAAAATCCAACGGAAGTTGTAGCAATTCAGGGGCACCTTTGAGTTCCTTGATCCAGTAATCAAGCTGTTTCTTGCATTCTTCACCTTCTAACCATTTGTTCTGAACTGCCGCATACTCCCCAAAAGTAATAGGCAATTCAGGTAGTATTACTGGCTTATGTTCCTTAAGTGCCGTATAAATAAGTCCTAACTCTTCAAATAATATTTTTACGGACCATTCATCGCTGATTGAATTGTGAATATTGATCAATAATCTCCATTCGGCTGATCCGATTTTAAGGAGTTTGAAAATAAATAAAGGACCAGTTTCAATATTAAAGATATGTATTTCATTTTCAGTAGAATACTTCTCTTCAAGAGTGCTCTTCTCGTTCACTGAAAGGTGTTCAAGATTTTCAACCTTTAAAACATAGGGATACCTTTCAATCACTTTCTGTAAGGTATCATTACCCGAAGTCAATATGACCGTCCGAAGAGATTCATGTCTGTCAATAAGTGTTTCAATACTTTTCTCCAGAACTGGCACATCTAATACCCCTTTGATACGATAATCAAGTGGCATATTATAAACGCTGTTTCCCGGTTCAAAATTTTCGAGAAACCAAAGCCTTTTTTGCCCCACAGAGGCAGGGTATAACTTTGAAGTGCGTGGGAAATCGGTATTGCTTATCGTTGAATCTGATGCATCTATCAATTGCATTTGATTCCTGATCTCATTCACAATCTTCCTAATACTAAGCTTTTTTATTGACATGCGTTTTGTATTTAATTTTGTTATCTTAAAATCTTACGCGCAAACATATTGTAGGCATCTATTTTTCCATATTCGAATGATCCTAATTCATCAAGGATCTTCCTAATTTGTTTATTCCCGGTAAATTTCTCCTCCAAAATAAAGGTCAGCTGGGGATATTGCAGGATAAAATCTGTTGCACCTTGTAGTGCTTCGGTTTCCATCCCCTCCACATCAAGTTTAAATAAAATATTTTCGTTTCTCGCAAGGTTTAGGTTGGTCAAAACAGAATCAAACTTACACAGTTCGACCTCCTCTCCATCTTGATTATTATTCAGATCTATGTGGGATGCACCAGTATTGACTGGATTAAGTTTAAATCTGACCTTCTTATTTTCATTTCCAAAACCAAGATTGAAGGCTGTAACCATGGTAGTGAGATTATTTAATTCAAGGTTTTTTACCAAAACATCGTAATTACAGGTTAGAGGTTCAAATGCAAAGCACCGGATGTTATATTTTGGAAGTAGTACTGCATAAGCACCAACACAAGAACCGCCATCAATAAAAACGGAATATTCGCTATGATGACTCAGGATAAAGCTCTTAACTCCCCATTCGTATCGCAAATTGGCAAACTGAAAATCATTGGTGTTTTTTCGGCAGAAGAACTTACCAACAGAAGTTTGTATAATCCGATCCTTTGAATGTGATTTTTTAAAGAGTACATATTTTATTGAGGCATAAACCGACAGAAGGTCACCATGTTTAAGATATTCAAAAAAATACCAGAAATAGGTATTAAGTTTTTTAATCATAGGAAAGGGTTAGTTTTCAGAAATCTATAAAACCATTAAGTCATATAGTGCCTAATCTGAACATTTTACGGTCTTAATCGCATTTGAAATCTCAAGAACATTATTTTCCCAGGTATGTTGTTTGGCAAATTCTTCTCTTTTCAGCCGAATCTCCTCATTATCTTCTGAAAGGGCTTTTTCTATACACGTAATGTAATCCTCCTTTTTTTCAGCCAGATAAGTATAATCAGCAAAGACACTCATTGCTTCTGTTTTGGTGGCGACTGTTGGTTTTCCCATTGCAAGATATTCATCGATCTTCCGTGGATAATTACCAATTGTAACAGGGCTAAGAACCTGGGGATTAATTGTAACATCAAAATGCTTAAGATAGGAGGGGAGTTCACTTCCTTGTTTGTTTCCAAGGAAATACACATTTTTGAATTGATGAAGCATGCTGTTTTTGAAAGCTTCATCCTCAGGTCCAACAAGCACCAGACTCCATTCTGGCCGACTTACAGCAATATATTCCAAAACATTGATATCGAGCCGCAAGGATAGTAATGCTCCGATATATCCAATTATGGGCTTGGGAATATTTCTTAGATCGTCAGGAAATACTGAAATCAGCCGACTGTCAAACAAACTAATATCACATCCCTGGCCCACATAAAATGAATTGGGATTAAATTTCCGCGCAAGTGCAGCCAGGTAGGTCGAATTCGCAACAACCAAATCGGCCTTTTTCATATGAAGGGCTTCGATCCTGATTCCATGTTTTTTCCAATAATCCATAGCTATCAGATTGTCACGCGTATAATAAATATAGATTTCAGGCTTAAGATACTCCTTAAGATAATAACTTCTAAACATATCGCTATCATTGAAAAGGATAAAGTCCTTAAACCCGAGTCGATCAATAGCTACTTTTATCTGCGTGGCAAATCGTTTGTTATTAATCTTATTCAACCAATCAAATAAACGGTTTGATCCGATCCGATTAATTGATTCATTTATTGTTGCCGGAAACAAATTCCAGAGATTTGGAGAAATTTCAACCAACTCAGGTTTACCACTATTTACAATCCTGATCCTTTTTTTAATCTTCTCCGATTTACCCTGACGGAGTTTTGTAATCCGGTCAAGAGGCGAATTGACATAAAGAACCCGGTTGTTCTTAGCAAATTCTGCAGCAATATTTTTACAATTGCTTCCGATTTCGATATCCCAGGGCTGAATACCAACAACAATTATGTCGCGATTTTGTAACATGGTGAAAAATTATTAGAAAAATATTCTGTGCATGGCATAGGTTTCAAACCTTCTCCGTACAAATCATTTTATTTTCATTTCCTGATAAATCTCAAGCACATTTTCGGCCATTGCCTTCCAGGAAAATTTTGCAGCCTGTTTTAACCCTTTTTTGATCAAATCGGTTCTTAAATCTTTGTTTGATTCTATGGTGATCATAGCATGAGTAATTTCATTGGGATTAAAGGGGTCAATGATAAGGGCTCCATCTCCGGCTACCTCAGGCATTGATGAAGTGTTTGAAGTAATTACCGGAACACCACAACCCATTGCCTCAAGCATTGGTATACCAAAGCTTTCACGCAGAGAGGGATAAAGAAAAAGTTCACATTGACAATATATGGCCGGAAGATCCGTATTTACGACATATCCTGTAAGGGCAATTTGGTTAATTAATTCTTTATCGCCGATTTCATCGAGCAGTTTCTCCAATTCTGACCGATCATAATCGAGCATCACTAATTTTATATCTAAACCTGTCTGCTTCAGAAAATCAGAATAGGCCTTGAGTACTCCGGGTGTGTTTTTCTTGGGATCAGTATTTCCCAGGAAGAAAAAATAGCGGTCGGGCAGCCGGTATTTCTCCCTGACTCTTTTTAATTCTGATTGATCAGTAACCATTTTGAAATGTTCGCTTACTCCATTGTAAACTGCAACCAGGCGGTCACTTTCACCGATACCAAAATAATGACCGATTCTGTTTTTTTCAAAATGTGAGACTGTAATTATTTTTTGGCTCTTGCGCACAATCCTCGGAACGAAAATCTTACGGTAAGCGTTTCCAAATTTCTGATAAAGGGTCCCAGTTCCTCTAAGAATCTTTAAATAGCTGCTCTCCATATAGATTATATCATGAAGGGTAACTACTAAAGGAATTGATGTGAATATGGGTGCCGTATTGCTTGTACAATGCAAAATCTGACAGCCCATTTTTTTTGCAGCTCGTGGCAAGACAATTTGTTCCCACAGTGGGTAGAAACCACCTTTGAGTTTAACAATTCTAAAATTGGCCGACTCCTGGATTACCGAATCATCGACGTCAGGTTTTACAAAGATGAGGTATTCATTTTCATTATCAATGGTTTGAAGATTGCGGATCAACTCCAATGCAACCATGTCCATACCATGTTTTTTCTTTCGAAAAATACGTTGCGCCTCAATACCTATTTTCATAATATCTTTTGTCTTTTAATAATGCAAACTTAAATCCTAACCAATCAATCGTTTTTTAATCCTGTTATAGACTACAACCTCCAAAAACCACGAAAAAACGATCATAAACACAATATAAAGGGCATATTCGATAAAACTGTTGTTAATAAACCTAAGATAGGTTGCATTTATCACCAGGTAGTCATGCGAAATATAGATTACATAAGAGCAGGGAGCTAGATACTTGAAAATTCCAAACATAAAATTGTACCCAAACCATCTCAGATTTTGCCATATTACTGCCCCAAACATTACCATTGTGGCAAAGACAAAATGTCTTAATTCAATAAATGGATAGGCAACAAGCGGGTAACTGTACTCCTTTATAGCTGAAAAATGGATATAAAGGTTTAGTGACAGGATTCCAATTATTGTAAAGAGTAGCCAGGCATGTGGCATGATTCTTTTGAATGTTATTTTTATACCGTTCAGATAATCGGTGGCAAAACGGACACCAATCCACCAAATCGCAAAATACATAAGTAAGCGATTGACAATAAATGGGTAAAAGATATACGAAATGGCTGCAACAAGCGTTAACCATGTAACCCATTTATTGAGCCGCTCATCATTGTTTTTTAATCGGGTGGCAAGCAGGAAAAAAAGCATGTAAAACCACCATTCGTAGGATAAGGACCAAAGTACTCCATTGCCCATGTAAGTGCCTGATAGAACATGAGGTTTCTGCGTAATTACATCCTGAAGCATGAATAAATTACCCAACAACGTCCCCAACTGAGGCGATACCATACTCCCTTCACTGTAACATTTGATAAGGTATCCCATCAAAAAGATAAACATCAACGGGACATATAACCGGATAAACCGGCGTGTAAAATAGAACTTAAAACTCTTATCCCTTGATTTCTCGTACGTATATTTAATTACAAATCCCGACAAAACAAAAAAAACAATAACCGATTCGGGTCCAAAACGGAAAAGTGCTCCGACATTTAATCCGAACAGATAGATTTTTTGAGGAAAGGCATGAAAAAGAACTACATACAAGGCAGCAAATCCTCGTAAGGCCTCTAATCTTTCTAATCTGGGTTTGGGTTTTTCCATTAGTTTTAAAGTTAATTGGAAGTGTGTTTGGTATGTATAAATTGTTTATTTGCCCCTTTAATTTTTAGAAATGATCCAAGCATAAGAAACATCCCTTTAGGTAAACTTAATATTGCGCGTGCCGTTTTAATGTTGTAAAAGGAATTGGGTATAGCAAACACAAAAGCCAATCCGCATGCAATAAGGATCGCAAACCATAATTCAAAAAATACTAGGCTGCTGTTAAGAAAAATATTGGCTAAAGAAAACAAAACTCCGAAAACAATTATAGCTCCAAGAAGTAATATTCGTGGAGGTTGTATGAACTGGACCGCTTTATCAAAATAGTCGACATTCCCTTTTAAAAGCAAATCTTTCAGAGAGCTCAGGAAATCAGTTCTGAAATAATGAAGCTGGGCTGATAACCACCTACGTCTTTGATTACTGAATACCTCTGCTTTTTGAACTTTCTCATCATACACAAAGGCGTCATCCAGATAGGCAATGCGATAACCAGCCTTGAGCATCTTTAATTCGATCTCTTTATCAAAACCTCCCACAGCCTTCACTGTAGACATCAGTAGTTTGAAAAAATCGTAATTAAACGCCATGCCTGAACCAATAATGGCAGAGGAGAGGCCCAGAACACGGTGACCTTTTCTAAAGATATGGTTGTTAATCTCCTCGCTGATCGCGTCGAGTACGGCCAATGAGGTATTCATATTTTTTGCGGCACGATGACCCTGCACAGCCATACAATTTAACTCAAAGGTGGAATTGATCTTTGTCAGAAAGTTATTCGCCATTATGTTATCTGCATCTAAAATAACAGCTATATCATAATGATCTTTAAGTTGTTCCATTGCTGCGTTAAGCGCCTTTGATTTGGTGCTTTTTTCGAATTGCACCGCTATGACTTTTATGGGTAAGTCCTTTAGTTTCAAAATTGTTTCAGGAAGGAATGAGTCAGCTATGATGATCACATCATATGATTCTGCCCGATAGTTCTGTAATAAAGCAGCTTTGGCAACCTGAATAATTACTTCATCCTCTTTGTATCCTGGAATAAATACAGCTATTTTTCTATCTTTTGTACTTTTGGGGTAGGATGGCTGTCTATAGAACAGACCCGCCAAAGAAAAAATGAAAATATATAATGTTGACAATCCAAGAATTATCAATAGTATGATTTGTAGTGTATTAAATATGAGAAAAGTATAATTATCCATAAAATTTATTGGTTTGAGGTTTTAATATCGGATTTAATAAATTGATACAATTCGCATTTGTGATTCTCCGGAGAGCACTTGTTATAAGCTGGGATTTAAGTGTATTTCCTTGGAAAACAGGTTTTTTAGATGCCAAATAAGCATTCTTGAGTATGCTTTAAAATGGCCTTTATCTCTTTTCAGAAGAAAATAGGCAAGATTTTTAGGAATTGCTACAAAAATTTGGTAACACACAGCAATTAGGAATGTTATTCCCCTTACATTTCGGCGCAAATAAAGGAGCCTCGATCGATTCATATAATATGTTTTGAACGGACTTAATTTGCCAGTTGAAATTGACTCCTTATGCAGTATTTCAGAATTATGTACATACCACAATTGATAACCAGCCCTCTTAATGCTACTACACCAGTCAAGTTCTTCATAATAAAGAAAATAACATTCAGGCATCAGTCCAATTTTTTCAATCACAGATCTGGGAACCATCATGGCGGCTCCATGTACAAAATGGGTCTGGGAATCGATTTGAAATTGCCCTCTGTCTGTAACTCCATGTCCGATGCCATAACTGCGCATGGTATAATGGTTCATAGGTGCCTGTCCGCAATATTGGATAGTATCCGGTTGAGAATAAAATTTAATTTTTGGACTAACAGCTCCAATCTTCGGGTCAGATTCGCATTTTGATACCAGGGGTTCAAGAAAATCGGGGTTAACTTCAGTATCATTATTAATAAAAAATAGATATTTCCCCCTCGATCTTCTGATTCCAAGATTGTTTCCTCCGGCAAATCCAAGATTAACAGAGCTTTGAATAAATATTATTTCGGGATATTTACTTTTTAAAATGGATGGGTCATCATTTGGAGAGGCATTGTCAACGACAATAATTTCGATATTTGGGTAGGTAATCTGTCGAAGTGTTGCAAGTAAATCGAGGGTTACCTCCGGATGATCATAATTCACTGTAATAAACGAAACTAAAGGATATTCCATTGTGTAAGATTTCCATTAAGGTCTTAATTACCCGATTCTAGTAATAAAACAAAAGTTGTATGATGGGTTATTGGGGCAAACCCAGAGGCTTCAGATCATTGATTTGATGTGAAGCCAGTCCTGGCAACGGAGTATCGAAAATATCCGTATTTAACATCAAAGCCATTGAAATATATATAGTTACAGCTGTTGGTAATGTCCCGAGAACGGCATTTCCGTAGGACGCGACCATAACACCAACCATTCCTCCAAGAAGAGCTGCCATTTTTATTTTTAATATCGGATCCCGGATTTTGTTCATAATATTATTACCCGATTTTATGACAACGTAAAACAGAACAAACAAATGGAGCAAAAGTCCGACGATACCTTGTTCGGCCCAGATCATCACATACCAGCTATCGGTGGCTATCTGGGACAAATATCCATTAGGAATGAATTTTTTAGCTTTTACTCCGGCATGGCCAATGCCTCCGCCAAAAGGTCTTGATGCAAGATATGAACTCAGAATCCGCTGGTTCTCAAGTCTGACCTGAAAGGATGCATCATTAGGATCAAAAGCAGTCCTCATCCTACGAATTTGCTCGTTTCCTTGTGCAATTGTTGTGTACTTGAAGAATACGAAAACCACAACCAATGCAACAAAGCCGGCAAACATCACCGTTTTATTTTTGTTTATTACAAAAAAAGTACCCAACCCTGCAAGTGGAATAGAAATAGCTCCTCGGGTACCCGATAACAACATTCCATAGATTCCCAAAACCGCAACGACGATATAAAACAGCTTTTTACGAAAATCTTTTTCTACCAATGCGACAATCCCTGCAACAACAGCAGAATAGGCTTGACTTGCTCCAAATTGTCCTGCATCACTAAGGAAAGAGAAAATACGTAGTTTGCCAAATAAAATATGGGTTGTTGCATTCCCCTCGTCTAACCAGGCTTGCTCAAAACTATCTACACCCCAAATCTTTTGTGTAATTCCTTTCAAGGAGGCTAATATCGATAAGATTCCCCAGAGCAAGAAGAAATATTCAAGTTTTCGCTTGGTGTCAATTAAAATTAATGTCAATACAACCAATAATAACATATACATGGATATTCCGCGTACGCCATTCAGCCATGCAGGAACACTTCTTAGTTCAGGGTTAAATAATTCCAATAGTGAATATCCAAACCAGATGAGAGCTAATAAGGTGATGTCTTTATTGGCAAGTTGCCAATTAACTTTATCATAGATTTTATTAATGATAAGTGCAATAAAAGTACCGAAAAATATTCCATCCATTAATAATCCAACCTGAAAATCAATATAGCGGGCTAACCCAAGAATTGTAAAACCCAAAAATAATGAGGTATATAATCCGGTTATCGGATATTTGAATAACAGGTACAAGAAGGTAAAGGCAAATGGCAGTATGATCAATCCTATTCCTGGAATCAGTCCAATTTTGCCGAAAATCAGCGCAGCTAACATCAGTACTGCAAGTAGCAAAATTAAGTATAGCGGAGATCTTAACCTGTCTGAACCAGTTAATCGGTCAAATGGATTTTGCATTTTCGAGATCAGAAAATTTTGGTCAAAAATAAATATTGATGATTCTTATCGGACAAGGTTCTTTTTTAGTTTGCTAAAAATCGTTTTGTAAAAATCAATTCCATAGGAAAAAATAAGTCTGTATTGCAGGGATAGTTCTTTGTTCATATAATAAAATCCAACCCAAATTCCGATAATTGTAAAAAATATGGAGGCGACGGCTACCATAGATAATGACTTAAAGATAAAGATTGCAATTATATCCCCTATTACATTAGCAATCACCATGTATAAAACTTTAAGAAAATTGATGTTTGGCTTATTGATGCTGTCAAGACCGATACCTGTCATCCGGTCTATTGGAAGCAGGAGCCCGTAAATTGAGAATATTCTCATTATCGTTGCTGCATTAAAACCTGTAACCGGATCTGTTCCCAGATATTGATTACCACCTAATACAAGAATAAAAAGATCTGCAAAAACAAAGGTGACAAGGCTAATTCCGATAAAAAGGTATGTCATGGCCCCTGAATAGGTATAAAAAATTTCTTTTACCTCTTTAATATTCTTTTGCATGCTTGCCCTTGATAATTTAGGGAATGCGGTAGCAGCAAAACTTCGAAGCGGTATTTGTTGAAGCTCAGTCAGTTTCATTGGAATGGCGTAAAGGGCCACTGCAGCCGTACCCAGCGGGCTAAAACTGATTATAAATGTATCGGCGCTTCGAAGTAAGTTGGTACCTATAAGTGTAAAAGTTGTGTACTTGCCAAAGTTGAGTAAAATATTGGTCGTGTGTCTGGATGCTTTAGGAATATATTTCAAACCATCCCATCCCATGACAAGGCAAACACCCGAGGCAACCGCATCAATGATTAAAAAGGAGATGACCAGTTGCATTAATGACATGTGTAGAAAAAAATAGTTTACTGCAACGACAATAAAGAAACCAACGCTTTCAATAGATCTGATTAGTAGTATTTTACCAAATCTTAGTTCGGCTTGCATGATCACAAGAGCTGTATTCATTGGTAAATTAATCAATGCCAGCAATGGATACCATTTAAAAAACAATTCGTATCCACTGTTATGAATAGAGCTGTAAAACACGTAAAGGCAAATATAGAGTAAGATGCAAATGATAAATGTTGCGATTACGCCAATTAAACCATTTGATCCAATAAACTTTATTCGTTCATCCTCTTCTGCTCCGGATAAATAGCGAACGATCGCTGTATTTATTATACCATAACGAAACATCTCAACAAACGCTGCAGCTGAAATAAATATTACCCATTCACCAAAGATCTCCATTGGGAAGGTTCGTGCAAGCAGCGCAAAACCTGCAATCCCGAAAAAAGAGATGGTGAGGTTGCCTACTAATGACAGAAAGTTATCTTCACGAACTATTTTTTTTAGTGTATTTTTCAAGCAGTGAGAATTTATACTGGTTTTGCAAACATTATTTTATTGAAAATTATTTCTTGCCTTTGTTTAGCACTGGCGCCCATTTCTCAATTCCAATTCTAATCTGGTCAACAGTTAGTGGTTTACTAATATAATCATCCATACCTGCTGCCCTGTAGGTTTCTTTATCACTTTGGAGTGCATTGGCGGTCATTGCAATTATCATTGGTCTTTGATCCCCCCACTGGGCAATAATTTTGCTGGTAGCTTCTATTCCATCCATTTCCGGCATTTGAATGTCCATGAAAATTATGTCAATTTTCATTTGGTCAAGGATTTCGATAACTTTATATCCGTTGGATGCAATCTGAATCGTATAACCAAGCATTTGAAAAATCCTCATGATTAGTTTTTGATTAATTGCATTGTCTTCAGCAACTAGAATATTTAGCGGGTATTCTTCAATAATTTTCATTTGTGGTATAGATTAATTTCCATTTTGGGTTGCTTATTCCATGGATATCAACTGGCGAATTGCTTTTCACCCCAGAATTTGATTATCCTCACCAGGTCATTAACTCTCATTGGTTTAGTAATGTAATCATTCATGCCTGCCTCCAGGCATTTTTCCCTGTCGCCCTGCATGGCATTGGCAGTCATGGCAATAATTATTGGCCGTTCTTCTTTTCTTCGTGCTACAATAATCTCTGTAGCTTCATATCCATTCATTTCAGGCATTTGAATATCCATGAAGATAAGGGTATAGTTTTTACGTTTCAGGGCTTCCAACGCTTCAAGTCCATTTGACGCGATATCGGTTTTAAAACCTAATAATTCAAATATATTTCGAATCAGTTTTTGATTAATCAGGTTATCTTCAGCAACTAAAATACTGAAAGGGAATTTTTTCGCGATTTCAGTCAACTCCTCCCGTCCGGGAGTAAAGGAGGTCGTGACAGCTTTTGTAGGTTGAATCACTTTTAGCAGGATTTCAGCCAGTTGAGAATGCTTGATTGGTTTATTTACATAAAATGAGAACAATTTTCTCAATTCATCAGCTTCAGTGTTGAACCCAACAGAGGTGAGCATAATAAGGGGCAATTGTTCATTGGTTAGCTTTTTCCGGATTTCTCTGGCCAACATGATTCCATCCATTCCTGGCATTTGCATGTCGATGATTCCTACGTCGTATTTGTTATTTTCGAGCTTTACTAACGCCTCTTCACCGGATTCGCAAATGGTCGCCAAAATGCCCCAATATTCGCACTGTAATGAGAGAATTCTTCGATTTGTTCCATTATCATCGACGATTAGAACCGATTTTCCAGGAAGATTTTGCAATGACTTATACACCTGGTCAATCTCTTCAATGCGGGAGGAATTACGGGATTGGAGTGTAAATCTAAAATCTGACCCTTCTCCTTCCTGGCTTGTTACCCAGATTTTTCCATTCATCAGTTTTACCAGACTACATGTAATAGCCAATCCCAGTCCGGTTCCTCCGTATTTTCGGGTTGTTGAAGCATCAACCTGTGTAAAGGGAGAGAAAAGTGAATCAATTTTATTTGAAGGAATTCCAATTCCGGTATCTTTCACCGAAAATTCAAGGACAATATTCCCATCCTTTTCTGAGATCTGAGATATATAAATCAGAATATCACCTTTGTCAGTAAACTTTATCGCATTACTGACAAGATTGACAATAATTTGCCGAAGCCTGAAACCATCTCCGAATATATATTGGTGAACCATAGGATCAATAAAATATATTATATCGATGTGCTTTTCCAGCGCTTTGGGTGCCATAAGGTCAAGTACATCTTCAATACAAAGTCTCAAATCGAAAGAAGTCTCTTCCAGCTCCATACGACCTGATTCAATCTTTGAGAAATCGAGAATTTCATTGATAATATTCATCAGACTCTCACCCGAATTCTCAATGATATTGACATATTCTCGTTGTGATGGGCTAAGGTCAGAGAGGAGCAAAAGACTTGTCATTCCAATCACCCCATTCATTGGAGTTCTGATCTCATGCGACATCGAGGCGAGAAATTCCGATTTGGCACGATCGGCAGTTTTAGCCATTTCCATGGTTTCAATTAACTTTTCCTGCGACATTTGACGTTTTATTGCTCCCCCGATGTTGTCAGCCAGCATTTTTAATATGGTCTCTTCTGCTGTTGACCAAACATGATCGCGGGTACAATCGGCAAAACCGACTATGCCCCAAAAATGTTGGTTTTTCTGATCAATCACAGGTACAATCATCATTGAATGAATGAATTGTTTTTTAAATATTTGCCTAATATCTTCCCTGAAATCACTTATAAGTCCCTTGATCGTTTTTCCCTGAAATAAGAGCGAGTACCATCCGTCATTGTGATTAGAATAATAAATTTCCTTCAGTTCATCCGATCCAATATTCCCCTTTATTTCGGGTGCAATGTATTCATGTACGCGGATTGCTTTTATCTCCAGGGTAGCTGGTTCTGTAGTATTTTTGTAGATAAAAATACGGTCAATATCTGCTTTGCTACTTATCGCTTCCAAAGCATCCTGGATTGCTGTGTCAAAATCTTCATTTGTCAGAAGATGGTTTGAGGCTAATGCCATCCCCTGTAAAACGCTTTTTTGTTGAATTAATTGGAGTTGAATCTTATTAATTTCAATGTTTTCGTTTTCGAGTTCCTCTTTCTGACGATGGAAAATAGTAATTAACCTGGCAATCTGGCTAAATTCATTTTTAGATTTTTCGAGAATCTTAAGGTTTGTGGTGTTATTGGAGGCAAGGCTATCTGAAATTATTTTAAGGGGACGGCGAATCCAAAGATAAAGGATAATGAAAAATGTGAATAGTAATAACAGTAGTAGTACTCCAAGTGTGTTAAATGCTAAATTGTTAATATGTTGAAAGTTGCTAAGTACAAAATAGGGTCTTTTAATAACTAAATACCCGATTATTTGGTTATCATAGTTTCGCAATTCTTTCGAAACGGTTAATGAATCATGTTCAAGTCCTTTATTATTGCGGCTATCACTCTTCGAAAAATATATTGTACTTGCAGTATTTTTTGAAATTTCAGCCAGGAATTTAAGGTTCCACATTCGGGAAATAAAGATTAACCCAGCAGAAGGGGTGCTGTGTAAGGTATCTGAACTTGGATGGATTGATGCGGCCGATATTTGAACCAGGCCATCAGGAATTACCTGAAAAAAATTAATATGCTCTTTATTTAATATTGTATGGATGATTGCAGGCCGGGTTAATGAGTCCTTTAATATTCCTAATGTTTGGTTTCCAAAGCTATAAACCGGATAAAAATCCTGATTAAAAACGGTTACGTTATATAGATTAAACGATTTAACAATACTGCCTAAATTATTTACTGCCCATTCCTGATTTGGCTTTTGAAGGTAAACTACCTCATCCCAATTGGCATAATCAGTCATTAGTTCGTCGAGTTGTTCAGATTGAACATTGACCATTGTATTGATCAGTACATCGAGTTGGTCTGTAGCGGATTTTGTAATTAATGTCTGCTGTTTCTCCTCTACGCCACGAAAAAACATTAAAACAATGGCTAGCATAGTTACCGACGTGAAAAATAGCAGGAGTATTTTATTTCTAATGACCATAATATTTAATCAAAATGTATTTCAGTACCTATTTATTTGAAATATATTATTATTACTATTGAGCCTTCTGGTAATTTTTTATTACAACTAAGTGTTGATTTATACATAAATGTTACAATCTGAAGAGCATTTTGCGGGATCTAATTTTTCGATACATTTCCTTATAGAAGACAATCCCGGCAGAAATTAATTTATTTGGATTTAGGTGGAGTTCCTTGTCAAGAAAATACCATCCAATCCAAACTCCCAGAATTGTAAACAATATGGATCCAACAGCTACCAATACAAGTGATTTAAAGACAAACACTGCAATGATATCACCAATGACATTAGCCACAACCATAGTACTTACCTTACCCAGATTTTTGTTAGGGCGGTTAATACTGTCAAGACAAACGCCGGTCATCCGGTCAAGAGGCAATAGTAAACCATAAATTGAGAATACTCTCATAATTGTTACAGGATCTGCTCCAATAATTGGATGTATTCCCTGAAATTTACTGCCACCCAGGAGCAGAACCAAGAAGTCGGCAAACGTAAATGTGAATATGGAAATAAAGAAAAACAGGATAGTCATGACTCCACTATAGGTGTAGAAGAGATCTTTTACCTCCTCAATTTTTCCCCTGACACTTGCTTTTGACATTTTTGGAAAAGCAGTTGCAATAAAACTTCGTAATGGAATTTGTTGTATCTCAGTAAGTTTTAATGGAATACTATATAGAGCAACTGCTGCTGTACCCAATGGGCTAAGACTTATAATCAGCGTATCGGCGCTTCTTAACAAATTTGAACCAATGAGTGTAAAAGTTGTGTATTTTCCGAAATCGAGTAATATTTTGTTGGTTCGTTTTGTTGCATTTTTAATATAAAAAATCCCATCCCAACCTTTAATCATGCAGATTAGGGATGAAAATCCATTAATAATTAATTGATAAATAACTAAATTTACAATTGCGAGATGAAGGTAATAATGATTCGCCATCACTACCAGAAAAAATATGCCACTTTCAAATGCTTTGATAAAAAACATTTTTTTAAATTTCTGATCAGCTTGCAGTATGACAAGTGCATTATTAAAAGGGAGGTTAATAAAGGCATTCAAAGGATACCAGGTGAAGAAAAGCTCGTAACCAGCGTTTTTTATTGGAATTGGAAAATAGATATGGCAGAGCCAAATTCCAAATGCTAGAATTGAGGTAGAAACTAACCCTATTAATACGTTCGAACCTATAAATTTTATTCGCTCATCGTGATCTACACCGGATAGGAATCGTACGATTGCAGTATTTGTAATACCGAACCTAAACATTTCAACAAATGCACTTGCTGAAATATATAAGACCCACTGACCCAGAATCTCCAAAGAGTAGGACCTGGCAATTAGAGCAAACCCTACAAAGCCAAAAAAAGCAATAGTAATATTTCCGGCAAGAGAAAGAAAATTAGCTTCCTTTGAAAGGGTATTCAGAGTTTTCTTCACAAGATAAAATCGATAATTTATGGTTGAGTTGTCGAGGAAAAATCAAAAAGAATGATTTTTTTTACAATTTTACGGATCCAATTTCTTTTCTTTTGTAATTCTCCAAGGATAGATTCAACAACATCTATTTCCACACCATTCAAAATAAAAAACGGAGTCCGTGATAACACTTTTGAAAAGTTATCAAAGGTTCCCTGATCAGCATTAGCCCAGATTCTGTTGGCGCGACAGATCATTAAGGGTAAATCGGCTGATAAAACCAAACCTGTTGGATATGGATAGTAAAGAATGGAGGGAATTTCTATCAGTACATAGTCTGGAGAGAAGGTTAATGTATGGTTATTTCTTGCTAGTAATTCTTTATAGTCTTTCAGATGCAAAAAATGTTCATCTATAGTATACTCGAAAAATTCTTCCTTTAAAAGGGTAGATCCATTTTCACTTAAAAATGGGCTTTGATAGTTTACTCTGTCGTCAGGATACCCAAGTATCCAGTTAATCCATGAGAATCTCCTTACAGGATTTTTCTGGATTTCAGAGGTCATGGATACTCCCGCATAATAATCAAGATTTGTTCGTTGTTGTTTAATATTTTCAGAAGAATACCTTATAATTATTACTTTATTTCCTACCTTTTTAAGGAGCGAAGCTAAATTTTGAGCAATTATCGTTTTACCCTCATTATTTGAAGTGCTGAAAAGAAGAATTTGATAGGGTTCATGTGTCGAAGCTTTTTCTTTTTTTAAAAGCTCAATCTTTTGAACCATCATTTCAAGTAATCGTTTGGTAATATTTGTAAAATTTAGTATTTCAGTTTTTAGGTAGACCTTGGGATAAACACCTAGAGGTACCAGATTGAGTTTTTTTGCCGCTTTATTAGGATTCCGAAGGGTTTCATCAAAAAATTCAAGAGCCATTATTGTTGCAAATACAATAAGAAACCCGAAAAAAGCAGCGCCTATGATCAAAAATTTTCGTTTGGTAGGGTTCGGTGTAATTGGGAAAAACGGTTGGTCAATGGCTTTAAGATTTGAAGAAAGTTCTAAATCCTGCATTTTGAGTTTTGCCAGGTTTAAGCCATGTAAAAGTTCAAGAAATTCATGCTCAGAAACAGAAATCTCACGCTCAATCCTCTTTAGATTGGCTCCTGCCGGGGCAAAAATATCATATTGCTTTTGAAAATCCTGAATTCGCTTAGCCAGAACAGTCTGTCCGGCTTTCATATCTTCATATTTTAATACATTAGAAATCCACTCATTCAGAAGAGTAGCTATAGGGATACCTTCTGTAGAATTTCCAAAATGGTATAGGTCTCCAACAGATTCGCGAATCTCTTCTTTCAGTTTATCTGCTTTGGCTTTTAATAATGTAATATTTTGGATTTGGGCAATATCTTTAATCCCAATGGCTTCAGAAGTCGCAATTTTTGTACTAATCTGGGCAAGTTGGTTCCTTTTATCGACAATTGGGACACTTTTTAAGTATATTTTTTGTTGATTCTCCAATTTTTCTTCCAGACGCTTAATTTCTGCCTCAAAACCGGCAAGTTTAATTTTCATATTATTATAATCGACATCAAGGGCCTCCTTGGCGCCAGCCACTGCTTTACTCTGCTCGTAATAGTTAATAATTTTATTATCCTTATTGAACAGTAACAGTTTATCTTCCCCCAATTTCAGTTTTTGGGTTGCCTGATTAACCTGATATTCAAAATATTTTACTACGGCGTCGGAACGGTTCTCTTTAAGTACTTTATAGTTTTTAATTAATACATTGGTTAGCAGAATCAGCGTCTGCTGACAAATACCAGGGTCGTCTGCTGTATATTTTAGTTTTACAAGGTCGCTTGATCCAATTCGTTGGACAACAATTGTGGAAATGGCTTCGAACGAATAATGGGGATTATCAAAATTTAAAAGGTGATAGACAAAATTTGTATCGTTGCTTGCAAATAATTCTGTGAGATTTTTTACTGTTTGCTCATAGGCTGATTCATCGATTGAGGCGGGGAACATTTTACTGCTTTTGGCAGGTGCATAGAGTTTTGAAAACGAAAAAGTAGAATCGGCATCACTTTGAATAATGGTTTCTGTAGTATCCTTCTGAGCGGCCTGTTTAATCAGAATTGATTTGGCTAAGCTATCTAAATCGGTCTTTGGCGTTTCAGCATTTAGAACAGAAGCTTGTTTACCGGAGGTAACAACCATTTGACGGACATAGGCTGGGGTAATTTTTCTTAAATAGTCAAAAGATTTGGATGATATATAGCTTGGTTCAGCTTTGGGTAACATCAAATGCTGTGCGATAAGTCTGATTGCGACCTCCTGCTGTGTCTGTCTTGAATTGATAACATTTATCAGATTGTCAAAATCTGTTGTCGTTGCAAAATAACTAATAGCCTTGCCCATTTCAACGCTCGATCCTGAAGCAAGTCCAGTATAAAGAGTCGTTTCAGAGGAGAAGGTAAAACTGGGATTCTTGGTTAAAGTAATTACCAACCCTGCCAGAAGGATAGGCATGAATAGTAACAGAACCAGATGCTTACGCAATAAACGTATTAAACCAACTATTGTCATTAATTATTTGAGTTTATTGGTCAGATTAAATTTCATTCCAACAATTTCTTCCAGGAGCATAAAAGAGGTACGGAATTCCATTTTAGAAGTCTCAAATTCTGCTTCACCTCTTGCTACAATCTCTGTAACACTGGAATATTCAGCGATATTGATTACACCATTCATAAATTGCTTTTCAGCCATTTCCATATGAATTCTTGCCGTTTCAACATATTTTGCTTTGATTTTTAATATCCGATGTTTTATGATCAGTTCGTTATATTGTTTAATTATAATTTGGCGCAATTCCGTTTTTTGTTCCAAAACATAACTTTGGGCCTGGTCAATATCGACCTGAGCCTGTCGATTCTGGTTTCTTCGGTTGAACAGATCATACAAGGGGATCCGGATAAAGCCTCCGGCTCCATAGTTAAGTTGTGTACTTCGGGTAGCAAGTAATGCCGTATTTTGACCCTGATAGCTGTTGGATGAAATATTATTAAAATTTCCATACAGAACATCTGTCTGAACCCCTAAATTTCTCATCCAATCTACCTTAAACGCCTTTAATTTGTGTATGTTAATATCAATCTGCTGGTTTCTTAATTTAACAAATGGATTTCTTGCAATAGCCGTATCGATAATTGTTTCAAGAGGAGGTATTAATGATTCAATATTGTCTTTCATTAAATCCATATCTTTACTCTCCTGTGCAATTCCCTTGAATTGGAAGATCAGAAGTGTAATAATAACAGTAAGAATTGAATGAGGTAGGTTCACAAATCAAAAGAGTAAGTAAATTTCAAAAAAATATTAGTTCGACCTTTCCGAAGGAACGTTAACCAATGAGTATTGTTTATGCAAATATATAAAAAAAGACAGTTAAACTGTATCTTTCTGAAATAGAGCGGGAACAGTTCGAAGTATCAGCTTCAGGTCATACCAGAAAGAGTAGCTATCCCCGATAAAGTGGTCTGCATATTCATTATCGAGCCTCATCCGTTCATCTTCAGACATTACACCTCCTTTGCCACGGAGCTCAACTTGCCAAAGCCCAGTTATACCGGCAGGAGCCAGAAACCGCTTGGAAATAACTCCCCGTGTTAAAAGTTCGGCTTCGTAAACCGGAAGAGGCCGATTACCAACAATTGACATATCCCCTTTAATGACATTAATCAGTTGAGGAAGTTCATCAATGCTTGTGTTTCGTATAAATTTTCCTACTTTGGTTATACGTGGATCGTCAGAGATTTTAATAAATGCCGATTTTGATTTTGCAACTTCTCTCTTTTGAGTATGGTACCAATAGTCACATATTTTGTAAGGACCAATATGGAGAATCGGCGAGCAGCTTTTACCGTTGTTTAATTTAGTACAAACGGGGCATGGTTTTGAAAAATCGATTTCAGTTTGTTCTGAGGCTATGGAATATTGATTTTTATCCTTTGCAAGTTTATTCAATTCCTTATCGGCTCCTGTTCTCATAGACCTCAATTTGTAAAAATCAAAAGGCTCACGGCCCACCCTTTTAGAGATATAATAGACCTTTCCTTTTGATTCAAGCCTTATGGCAATAACAATAAGCAATAGAATAGGTGAAAGAACGATCAGTGCAGATATAGCGACTAATAAATCAAATAGCCGTTTGGATAATGGCATTTCATATTTAATATCCTGATTTATATCGATATAGCTTGTCAGGGAATATTTATTTCTGAATTCGACAATGAATTTTATCCGGCTTGCTATACTTTCGGCTGAGGCGAAGGGAAGAACAAAATAGTCGTCTATCCGACTGTCAAATGCAGTTTTGAAAAGGCCTGCCTTAAACTCATAGGAGATCAGGATAAATGCAATCCGGTCGAATTCCGGTCTTTCCCGTAACCAGTTGTTCATCTCAATTCCATCGCCTCCTGAGATA
Organism: uncultured Bacteroidia bacterium; assembly: GCA_903918045.1. GTDB lineage: Bacteria > Bacteroidota > Bacteroidia > Bacteroidales > Prolixibacteraceae > JAAFHB01. The sequence goes on along the minus strand of CAIXCY010000088.1, from coordinate 34,160 downwards.
TAAATCTCAGAAATAACAGCATCAATCTTATTCTCCGATTTGAGATAATTTACTGCTTCAAGCATGTTAGACTTATGGACTACCGAAACTTCTGAATGAGTCCGGAGTTCGATTATATCATCCGATGAACGGCCAACATAAAGAATTTTTAGGAGGTTTTCCATTTTTATGAATGCAAGAGGTTTAAATCGTACTGTGAATCATAATCTTAGTGACACCCATAGCTACCATTTTAAGGCATAATGCACAGGGAATAAATTTTTTAAAATTAGTTCACTTAATTCTTCAGGATTAAATGGTTTAGCAAGAAAATCCTGAGCTCCAAGCCTGTAGCATTTAATTCGTTCCTTACTACTCTCTACGCCCGATAACATGATTACGGGTGTATGTTTTGTGAATCCGCGCTGTCTGACCTTTTCGATAAATAGATAGCCATCCATATTGGGCATTTGCAAGTCGCAAATGATCAGATCAGGAAGGTTTCCTTCCAGCCATTCGAGAGCTTCAATTCCGTCACTTTTGCTGACAATATCGTAATTTTTTGAAAGAAAATTCTCAAGTAAAAGCCGGATGCTTTTTTCATCGTCAATAATTAAAATCTTGTGCCTCATGAGTAGTTTTTTTTGATTTTTATTCCAAAACGAGTATTTAGAGAACTTGAAAGCATATAAAAGTATTCTTAAAATCGCTACAAATTCTAAAGAAAAGTCGGCTAATTTAAGAAATCATGTTAAGAAAATTCATTTTTATAGAAGTATTGAGCCTTAGCAATATTTTTAGAAGGAGGATTTTCAGACTTGAGTTTACATCTAAATAGCCTTTCCTGGGTAGAAGATTAATATATTATGGATACTAAGTAAAATATAACCAGTGATATAATAAATATTTTACAGCTTCGCCCTTTCAGTCCCAATAGGCAAATATTTTTATGCCATTGAAAAAGATTCTTAACCGACTCGAAAAATAGTATTCTGTAATATTAACTATAACTGAAACCAATTCCAAATCAAATTTTTTAAACTTTAAAATTGACTAATCAACACTTGTTAATCCCTGCAATTAAAGGTTATTTTGAATAATTCGAGGACTTTTTTATTAAGCTTTTTATCGTTCAGACCAGTTTGAAAAAAGATCGTAATTGTCTTTTGAGAGGAATTAAAACAATAGATTACTCCCTCAAGTTTTTGCTCTTTTACAATGGTAGTATAAATACAGCTTTGGGCGCTGAATCCAATGAATTTTTCGGGAATAGCGGAGGTAAACTCAATCCCTGGATTTCGATATATATTTGAAATTATCATCGTTTTTTGATGCATAATAAGTGTTTCCAGCGGATTTTTAATCTCATTCAGCCAGGTTACTGTGATCAAACCTGTTGCTTTAGGTTCGCTATTTTCAGCAGAAAAATAATATGCATTTTTCCCAATTGAATCATTTGCAATAATTTTCCACCCCTGGGGAAGCGAAAAAGAGATTCCATCTTTCATATATTGAATTTCTTTGCCCCTGGCAACAGATATATTTCTAAAAATTAAGGAAATAGCAATTAGAAGAAAAATCTGGATCAATATTTTGGACTTCATATTCATCTTTAATTAAAAGTTTAAAATCCGAAAAATACAAATTTGGCAGCATAGGTAAGTGATTTGAGATTGCCAATTAACATATATTACCTAAAATTATAAACCCGATGAATCTTTAATATCCATCGGGTTTATAATTTTTATCCGAACAAAACCGTGTAAAACATTATTGTACCTCTATAAAGTGCTCCTTATTTTTTTCGATGATTTTTCGATACCACCAATCAGGATATGCGGGGTGAAGTGGAGCAACCGGTAATTTACCCGATTCATTCCGTTCAAAATGACCGTTTTTCTCGATCATAACATTTCCATCCTTGTATTTTATCAATAAAAAATGGCCCAGATCTTTCCACGTTTTAACCGTGTTTTCAGCCTGATTGACAGAATATTCTGTTAGAAATTGAAGTGCCAGATCTTTATTTCCATTATTCCATAAGGTTAAGGCGCCCTGGTCAACAACTGGAGTAAAGCTAAAGAATTTTTGCTCCAGATTCGACTGTACTTTCTGAATATCGACGATCATATCACTATATCTCGAATAACATAGATTTGAAACCTGGTTGAATACCCAAAATGCAGAATTATCTGACCAGGTAAGCATATCTCCATCCCCAACCATTAAGGATTTAGGCACTTGTTTTATTCCGCAATAAATAGGCATATAGCAAGTCATAAATGTATCATCCAGACCAAACCAGAGAATTCCGCCGATTGGATTCGGAAGGTATGAGCGGCATTGTGCTACAAAAGAGAAACCGGTCTGCTGAGTAGAAACAGCTCTTTCATGAACATAAGTTACAGAATCAACTTTCCATTCCATAGGGCGCCACCGGTACGGTGACCCATAAGGACCAGCTCCCAGATCTTTAGTCATGTCAAGCTCTGTTCCTTCATAATGATCCCTCATTAAGCTAATTACATCTTTTAATGAAAGTAATGAATCAGGCTTAATCCAGAGAGGCATCCGGTTGGTTGCATATTTGTTTTCATCATATGTAACTTTTCCCATTGCATAGTTTTCATATTGTTTCATCTGCTTATTTACTTTATTAAAACCTGACCAGATTCGCGCTTCGCAAAATCTTGCAGCACTAAAGGTTACCGGAGCATAGGTGTCAGAAAAGCTAAAATCGTTGTTTTTCCCATCAAACCAACCCTTTTCACGGGCAAAAGAGATAACGTCAGATGAATAAAGGCAATTTTTCGGATCATTTAAGGGGAAACGGGTGATTCGAGCCTGATTTGCATGGCCCGAAATATACCCGTCAGGAACCCGCATTGCAACCCATACAGCCCCTTTTTGCCCTTCACCTTTTCCAATCATCTCAAGGATCCAGACTTCGTTAGGATCAGCAATTGAAAAGGATTCGCCTTCTGAGGCATATCCATAATTTTTCACCAGGTCAGTCATGATTGTAATTGCCTCGCGGGCACTCCTGGAGCGTTGCAAAGTGATATAAATCAGACTGCCATAATCAACAATAGCCTCTTTTTGCGTATAAAGTTCTTTCCTTCCGCCATAGGTTGTTTCACCAATGGCCACCTGGTTTTCATTCATATTTCCAGTTACCTGCCAGGTGTGCTTTACCTGCGGTATTTTACCCATATATTTACCTGTATCCCATTCATAAACATCGAGTTGTGCACCGTCAGGGTAGTCTGCAGCCGGCCAGAAATAGAGCTCACCATAGAGTGTGTGCGAATCTGCCGCATACGATATCATTGCAGAGCCGTCTTTCGTTGCCCCTTTTGAGATAAGGAAATTAGTACAGCCATTTACAGGGGTAACCTCTAAAGCAACTAATATCAGGAATAGAAATAATAGTCTGTTTTTAAACATTGCGAAATATATTATTACCGTTTGGACAAAAATAGGAAAATTGTTGAAGGTAAAATTTATGAAACTACCAGATAACCCCTTTTTTTAATGAGTTTTGTCAGTTATTCTAAAAGCGATAAATGATTCCGGCGACTTCATTTTTTTTTCGAGCCTGTTACCGATCCCGATACATTAATCTGCCCAAGTGAGGACAGAGCTCCTGGAAAAGCGAAAATCTGGGCCTCTTAATCACCATTTAAATAACGGATATTAAAAATTGATCAACCAATATTTGTGATTGGCTTAGAGTTTGTGCCTCTAATATTTCGTAACTCCATTTATTTCCTGATTCAGAAAATCGGCCAAGGGCGATATAAATACCATCCTATGATGTACCGGACATTACCTGAATAGCTAAAGTGCTCATTTATATATTATTGCTTTATATTCTGAACGATTATCCTTATAATCGGAGACAACTAATCTTAGAAGGTGTGATTTTTTAATTGCTATCCTTTGATAGTCGAACGTATAAGTAAGTAACCCTTCTTTTTCATCATATTCGAATAAGACCCATTTCCCGTCAATTTCTCCTCGATATGATTTAATTCCTGAAAGGTTGTCGCTTATTCGGAATTGAATTTTTAAAGGATCAGTTAATATTCTTTTATCCCGGATACTAAGGGGTATAATCACAGGTGGAATCTGATCAATAGCTACTGAAAAATCGCCGAATACATATGCCTGGACTGAAACCCACCCTTTGGAATATTCACCACCAATTGCCTTTTTTTTTCCTGTCCCGGGCTCAATGGATACGATTAAAGCCTTATCTTCTGCGTTGTCAGGTATTCTATCAACTTTAACCGAAAGGGAATAGGGCAGATGAATGGGAATAAATTTTGAACTCACCCGATGAAGTTCTGAGTAGCACCCAACCGGTGCCGGGGCAGTGCTCCAGGTAAATTTCAGATTTTCATACAATGCACCTTTGGGAATTTCGATCCTTATTTTGTCGTTTTTAAACTTATTCTCTTTATCAAATAAAAATTCTTTCGTAAAGTGACCATTTTTCGAAGGCTTGTAAGATTTTGCTGAACTGGTTTTAAATTTCAGTATGGCCTTATTTTTAAATGCATCACAAACGATAATCTCGAATTCGTGTCCCTTACCATCATCCAGGTTTAGCATTCCGTTATTTATTGATGGAGCATAGATATCAAGGTAATTGCCAGGCTCTCTGTATAATCTTTCGACCCACCGATTTGATTGAATATGTTCTTCATAATCCCCTTGTGTATTTGCATATTTTGAATCGTTAAACTTGAAATCTGACATTTTAAATCCAAAAATTTCTTTTTTGTCACAAAATAGGGAGGCTGAATAAATCCCACATTTTAAACCTGTCCCATTATAGTAATCCTCAGCCTGGATACCAAAGCCTATTTTCCCAAAAACCTCAATTGCGGAATTATTTTTCAATCGGTATCCTCCGGGAACTGTAACGGTTTCAAACCTTTTCTTAATCTGCTCACCGCTAACCATACTTGCATCAGTTAAAGGGTAGGTATACAAAGCAATAATTTTGGGTGGGCTGTTATCTGTGATTCCGAATTTACAAAACAGAGGGTTAAGGACCCTTTCTGATTTAGTATCCCTTATCTCGAAATGGAGGTGAGGGCCTCCGGAGCTCCCAGAATTTCCAGACCATGCGATTACATCCCCTTTGTTAAAGGGAAATTGATCGGAGGAAAGTGCGAGGTTTATCTGAAAACTTTCGTGATCATATTGTTTTTCCCGAAGGTATTGCTGAATTTTTGGGTTAAACCTTTGGAGATGGCCATATACGGTTGTTGTTCCATCGGGATGATTCATATATAATGCATTACCATATCCGGATGGCGAGATCGCGATTCTCGAGATATAACCATCCTTTACTGCAAATACCGGCAGCCCTGTTCGCCCCTGAGTGCGAAAATCAAGGCCTGAGTGGAAATGATTTGGTCTTAATTCACCAAAATTTCCGGCAAAAAAATAGGGTGGCTTTAATGGGCTGGTAATGGGTGAATTATCAGTTTTTTTTTGAGCCAAAATATTTATCTGGGATGAGAGGTATAGCAGGAGAATTGAGAAAAAAAGGCGCATTTTTAAGCTGATTTCTGAGAATTTACAAAAATAGTAAACTTTTAAATGCCAGGCGATACAATTAATTGATCAGGATGTTTTTGAAATATGATTTAAATATTAACTTTGTCTCTGTAAACGAAAAGTATGACTGAGCGGGAATCTGATTTACTAAAGGAATTTAAAGGTAAGCTTGATAAACTGATCGATCACTATTTGCGGGTTAAGGGTGAAAAGCAACTCTTATCTGAAGAAAATGCGCAATTGAAAGAACAGATCAGGTTGCTTACTATGAGTAATGAGGAACTTTTAAAGCAAAGGGAAGATTTGAAATTTGCAAAATCATTGCTTGGTGCTGAAGAAGATTCGCACGGAGCAAAATTGAAGATAAACAGAATAGTGCGGGAAATTGACAATTGTATTGCTCTGTTAAATAAGTAATAGACAATGCTATGGATGATAAACTTTCGATAAATATCAATATAGCTGACCGTTTGTATCCTTTGAGAGTAGATCGCAAAGAGGAGGAGGATATCCGGAAAGCTGCGAAGATTATCAACGAAAAGGTGGTACAGTATAAGCAGAAATATACTGGGAAGGACGTACAGGATTGCCTGGCAATGGCAACATTGCAATTTGTAATTCAGAAATTTGACACCGAAAAGCGGTTGGATAGTTCGCCATTGGTCAATGAATTGGAAGTGATGAATGATTTCCTTTCCGAGTTTCTCGAAAAGGAAATTTAGTTGTTAAACTTTAAATAGACCCGCATTTTTAAATTACACCGGTTGTTCAGTTTTTCTGAAGAGGCGTAGTTTGATTAGGCGGTATTTTTTTTATTAAACCTTTAATCGTATTTAACTAATGGAAATAGTTATCACCGGTATTATTACCCTAATTTTAGGAGGTATTGCTTCCTATTTTCTCTGGGAAATGATCCTTAAAAAAAGTAAGCAAAAGCTGCTGGCGGATGCCGAAGTACAAGCAGAGATGCTCAAAGAGAAAAAGATGCTTCAGGCCAGAGAAAAATTCATTCAATTAAAATCTGAGCATGAAAGCTATATTAATGAGCGGAATCTAAGAATAGCCAGTTCGGAAAATAAACTTAAACAAAAGGAGACGATTTATCTTCAGCGTAAGGAAGAGCTGCAGCACAGCATTAAAGAACTGGAACTTTCAGAAAGGGAAGTTGACACGATTCGCGAAAACCTCACCATTCAACTTGAATTGGTTGAACAAAAAGAGGAGGAGATGCTGAAAATCCGGAAACAACAGATTCAACAACTCGAAGCCTTATCTGGAATCTCTGCGGATGAAGCTAAATCGCAACTGATTGATTCATTGAAAAATGAAGCAAAAACTGAAGCGATGTCCTTTATTCAGGAGATTATGGACGAAGCTAAAATGAATGCCAATAAGGAGGCTAAGAAAATTATAGTTAAGTCGATTCAGCGCGTTGCTTCTGAAACTGCTATTGAAAATTCAGTTACTGTTTTTCATATTGAAAGCGATGAGATCAAGGGGCGGATTATCGGTCGGGAAGGGCGAAACATTCGGGCACTGGAAGCCGCAACAGGAGTTGAAATTATTGTAGATGATACCCCTGAGGCTATCGTCCTTTCTGCATTCGATCCTGTGAGACGAGAGATAGCCAGACTTGCACTGCATCAGCTTGTTACCGATGGTAGAATCCATCCTGCACGGATTGAGGAAGTCGTTAATAAGGTTAAAAAACAAGTTGAGGAGGAGATTATAGAAACAGGGAAACGGACAACCATCGACCTGGGCGTACATGGATTACATCCTGAGTTGATAAGAATGGTCGGAAAGATGAAATATCGCTCCTCATATGGACAGAATTTATTACAACACTCGCGCGAAACAGCCAACCTTTGTGCGATAATGGCTGCTGAGCTTGGCCTGAATCCGAAGCGTGCCAAACGAGCTGGGTTACTTCACGATATTGGAAAAGTTCCTGATGATGAACCTGAATTACCGCATGCGATCCTTGGGATGAAACTTGCCGAAAAATTCAAGGAAAAACCCGATATTTGTAATGCAATCGGATCTCACCACGATGAAGTGGAAATGGAGACACTTATTGCTCCTATTGTGCAGGCCTGTGATGCTATTTCAGGCGCCCGTCCTGGTGCCAGACGCGAAGCTGTTGAATCCTATATTAAACGATTGAATGACCTTGAAAATATGGCACTCTCTTACCCTGGTGTGACCAAAACCTATGCAATCCAGGCAGGAAGAGAATTACGAGTCATTGTTGGAAGCGACAAAATGACCGATACGGAGGCAGAAAACCTTTCTTATGATATTGCCAAAAAAATTCAGGATGAGATGACTTATCCAGGACAGGTAAAGATTACAGTAATTCGTGAAACACGTGCTGTGAGTTATGCCAAATAACGAATTTCACCAAAATTGAAAGAGGGGCTGTATGCCCTTTTTTTTTTAGAATCTTCTGAGTTCGTCCAATAGTTTACTTGTAATGATTACTTTCTCTTCATTACGCTTGATCTTATAGCACTGTTTTAAACTTCGTAAAAGCCATTTAATCAAGGTTCCTTCATTTAAGGGGGTAGCTAATTCTAGGTTCTCTTTGTTCTCATGAACTACATATTCCAACTCTTTTGAACCTATAATTGCACCTTTATGCTCCAAATTGATATAAAATAAATAGGGATCTGCATTTTCTCCATAAACCTCTTTTGAAATCTGAGGTCCGTAATAACCCAAAATAAGATATTGACCTATTCCGATCGGGTGTATCGGAAGTTCTAGCCGATGAGCAATGATGCAGTATAATATTGTTAATGAGATAAGATTCCCCTTTCGCGAAACTAATAAATTATTTATAAGGCAGTTTTCGGGTGCATTAATATCCTGGCTATTTAGTTCAAAATGGAAAACATCAAAAAACAAATGATTTATCACAGAAATCTTTTCGAGCGAGGTAAAGGCGTCGTTTAACTCTAACCAGATATCCCGGGTTATTTTCTGAATCAGTAATTCAATCTTTTCGGCCACTATGGTTGGATGATGAATTGTACTGGCAAGAATCCATCCCTCGAGTAGTGTTTTGTCCTCGGAATTGGCCCAAACAGCCATCTTTTCAATAAGTTTTAATAATTTTAGCTCAAGTATAATTAATTCGAGCCGATCGTGTTGCAACAAACTCAACGATGAACTAAGTGCATATTCCAATACCGGTAAAATTGGAGGGCCGGATTCAAGCAATTTATCCCTCACTGCAAAGTAAACCTCATTATCCCGATCATCTATCAGCGCAAGAAGCGTATCAATATTTACGTAGTTTTCCATATTAAAGGGTCAACTTATCAAGAATCTTTTTCACCAATAATTTCATTAATTGTTTATAGTCAGAGCTTGCCTGAAGGGTTATCCTGTTGGCGATAATCAGACATATTGTGAGAGCCTGATGTCCAAGCAATTTACTTAATCCGTAAATTGCTGAACATTCCATCTCGTAATTAGTGATTTCAAGTGCGTTATAACGAAATGATTCTATTTTGGAATTAATTTCCCGATCAACTATCGTCAACCGCAGTTCCCTTCCCTGAGGACCATAAAACCCTGGAGCAGAAATGGTTATTCCCATGATAAAATCGTTATCTGCGATTCTATTAAAAAGTACCTCGCTGCAATTTACGACATAGGGTGAAGCAAGCAGGTGATTCCAGTTTGTATAAGATTTAAAGGCTTCCTCAAATTGGATGTCGGCAAACTCTTCACGCCGGGCATAGAAATTCATTAATCCATCGAAACCGATTGCAATTTGGGATACCAAATAAGCATTCACAGGTATCTCCGGTTGTAAAGCTCCTGAAGTGCCTATTCGAATAAAATTCAGGGTGGTTTTAGTTTTCTTGATTTCTCGTTTTTCAAGATCAATATTGACCAGCGCATCCAGTTCATTAATTACAATATCGATATTATCTGTCCCAATCCCTGTAGATAGAACGGTAATTCGCTTATCTTTATAGTTTCCTGTGATTGTTACAAATTCACGGTTTTGAGACCTGAATTCTATTGTATCAAAGAATTGAGCTATCATATCAACCCGCTCAGGATCTCCGACCAGAATAATATCCTTGGCTATCTGACCAGGTTTAAGGTGTAAATGGTAGATCGATCCGTCTGGATTAAGGAGTAATTCAGAGGAGGCTATTTTATTTTTCATTTTTATTTGTTTCCTTCAAAGCTATTGAAAAAACGAGAAATAATCAAAATAAGGGGATATTAAATGTTTTTGATATTTTTGTGTAAATTTTAAAATTATGATTCAAAGAATTCAAACGGTTTATTTGCTGATCAGTGAAATTCTGACCGCAATATTATTTTTGGTCCCTTTTGCTGGAATTTCAGGACAGAATGGTCTTTTATATCGTGCAGATATACAAGGACTTTACCTGGAAAGAACACCCAATCAGGAATTACTTCAGCGCCATTGGCCAATCTTCATATTTGTGGTTGCAATTCTGATACTTGTATTTGCAACTATTTTTTTATATAAGGACAGAAAACTTCAAATCAGACTCTCAGCTATAAGTTTACTTGCTCAACTGTGTCTTTGTGCTATGATATTCTTCGAGGTTTGGTCTGGTGCACAAAGATTGTCCGGACATATTTCCTTTACGATATTTATGGTTTTTCCTTTTATTTCAGCAATTATGATTTTATTAGCATTCAGGGCAATCAAGCACGATGAATTACTTGTAAAATCAATCGACCGCATCCGGTAAAAAGGATCAGAACAAAACAGATAATTGGCTACAGAGCTCCAGGAGAAACTCCTCGTCATGGGCTTTAAATGGGGCAGGAGAGTGGGAATCAATATCGATTTCTGCTCTAAAAATACCGCCTGCAATAATTGGGACCACGATTTCGCTCTGGACATCAAGGCTGCAGGCAATGTAGTTTTCTTCCTGACTGACATCCTGAACGACCTTGAGCTTCATACTCTTTGCAACTTGTCCGCAGACCCCCTGGCCAACAGGAATCGAGGTATGTTGTGTTGGTTTACCGCAATATGGCCCCAGGATTAGCAGTTGATCCTCATCGAGGATATAGAAGCCAACCCAATCATAATGAAATACCCTATTTTGAAGCAAGACCGAAATGGCCTTTAATATTTCAGACTGTGATTTTCCTGAAGTTATAAGTGACTTCGTCTCTTCAAGAAGGTTGATATAGGTTGCTATCATAGCTAAATAATTTTTAATACAGGCTCGAAATCAATAAAATGCCATTTCGTTTTCATTGGTAATCTTTTCGCAATAGAAACATTTCAAGGCAATTGGCTTGATTGTCAGAACCTCAAAACGGGTAGTTATTTTTTCTGCATTTGTAATGCATACAGGATTAAAACAGTTGACGATTCCTCTGATTTCTTTGGGCGTTTCAACGACTCTTTTTTCAATTACCTTGTAATCACGGATTGTATTTAATTTTGCATACGGAGCGACGAGTGCAATTTTGTTGACCTCCTCATCGGCAAAGTACCGGTTTGCAATTTTAATAATTGCTTTTCTACCCATGGCTTTACTATCGAGGTTGTTACCAAAGGTTACCATCTGAATGCATTCCTCCAATTTAAGGATTCTTATCACCTTAAAAAGGGCATTTGTCGGGATGTGGTCAATGACAGTGCCATCCTTGATAGCACTTACTTTGAGATGTTTTTCCATTACAAACAGTGAATAAAATTATTTTAGGTTCAATAAATGGGCTATTATTGCCATTCTTGTAAATACTCCGTTTTTAGCTTGAGTAAAGTAGTATGCCTTTGGATTACTATCAACGTCGGTGTGGATTTCATTAATCCTGGGGAGGGGATGAAGGATTCGCATATTCTCCTTTGTATTTTTCAACATTTCGTTTCTGAGAATATATACATTTTTAACTTTCTCATATTCAACAGGATCAATAAAGCGTTCCTTCTGGACGCGGGTCATATAGATGATGTCAGCTGCATTGATAATGTCTGTAAACTCTGCATGTTCATAATACCTGATACCTTTAGAAGTAAGGTGAATCTTATATTCATTTGGCATTGCCAGCTCCGGCGGAGCAATAAAATTAAAGATTGGGTTATCAAACTGGAGCATCGCCATAAGCAGACTGTGAACTGTCCTTCCGTATTTCAAATCACCAACTAAAAACAGGTTTACATTGTCTAAGCTTCCCTGTGTCTTTATAATCGAATACATATCAAGCAAGGTTTGGGAGGGGTGTTGGTTTGCACCATCACCTGCATTGATTACCGGAACGCCCGAGACCTCAGAAGCATATCTTGCACTCCCTTCCATTGGATGGCGCATAATTATCATATCGGCATAATTGCTTACCATCCTGATCGTATCGTGTAACGTTTCACCCTTTGAAACACTTGAAGAGGATGAATCCGAAAAGCCGATAATCTTACCTCCCAAACGGTTGATGGCTGTTTCGAAACTTAATCTTGTTCGTGTTGAAGGTTCAAAGAAAAGTGTTGCAATGACTTTACCCTGTAATAATTTTTGATTCGGATTTGCCTCAAAATCTTCGGCCAGTCGCATTATTTTAAGGTACTCCTCCTTTGTGAAATCAGTGATTGAAATCAGGCTTTTGGGGTTCATGAGTCTAATATTTTGAGGTTAAAACAAAAGTATAAAATTCAGGTATTAATAATTACAATTTTCGGTTAGTTCTGCACGGTTAATGAGGCATTCAGTTTTCCTATTTTAGCCAGTTTCTCCATCACAGTGGTTATTAATTCCTTTCGGACATTAATTTTAACCCGACAGGAGAGATCAAAATGGCTTTCTTTGGGTTCTAAATTAAACTCTTTCAACACTTTCATAAGGTCGTTCATCGCCAGGTACTCAAAATTAATCTCGATGATTTCCTCGATAATTTTTTCGACAATGACAGCACATGCAATCGCTTCTGCAGTAGCTTGTTTGTATGCATTTATCAAGCCACTTGTACCTAGCAATACTCCACCGAAATATCGTACCACAACAACAAGAATATCGGTTAATTCACTTTGCTGGATTTGTCCGAAGATGGGACGTCCTGCTGTGCCCGAAGGTTCTCCATCGTCGTTAACCCTGAATAATTGATAATCTGCCCCAAGACGCCACGCAAAGCAGTGATGTCGTGCGGCGTGATGCTCTTTTTTCAGTCGGCTGGTAATCTCCTTAATTTCTTGTTCATTCGATACAGGAAAGGCAAAGGCTATAAATTTACTCCCTTTCTCTTTATACCGACCTTCTGATGGCGCTTCGATTGTTTTATAGGTATCGGTATAGGCCATCTTACCTGAATCTACTTTTCATCATTTTCAAATTTAAAATGATCAATACCTTCAAATTTCAAAAGAGCAGACCTTTTAGCCTGCTCTTTTAATTAAATTAATATTTTAACCTGTTTTCTATTTCGTCAAGATAGACTTTGAAATTTTTATCTGTGTCTTTTAAATTGGCTACTGTGCGACATGCATGGAGTACAGTAGCGTGATCTTTACCTCCAATCTGGGAACCAATAGTAGCAAGCGAGGATTTGGTCATACTCTTTGAAAAATACATTGCAATCTGCCGGGCTTGAACCGTTTCTCTTTTACGGGTCTTAATTCCCAGGGAATCGACCGGAAGATTGAAATAATCGCAAACTGTCTTTGCTATATAGTCGATTGTAATCTCGCGAACTGATGATTTTACAAGCTTGTTTATCATCTTGATTGCCAATTCGACATTAATCTCCTTTTTATTCAGGGTGGCCTGAGCCAGTAACGAAATCAGTGCACCCTCAAGTTCTCTGACATTGCTATTTATATGTGATGCAATATATTCAAGTACCTCTTCAGGAATTTCTATCCCGTCTTTGTAGATTTTTTTATGCAGGATACTCATCCTTGTTTCGAAATCCGGAATCTGCAAATCAGCGGTAAGCCCCCATTTAAAACGGGAAAGCAATCTTTGTTCAAGCCCTTTTAGTTCAATAGGAGGCTTGTCTGAAGTAAGGATAAGTTGTTTGCCTGTCTGGTGCAGGTGGTTGAAAATATGAAAGAATGTCTCCTGAGTCTTCTCTTTTCCGGCAAATTCCTGTACGTCATCAATAATCAGGACATCAATCATTTGATAAAAATGAAGAAAATCATTCCTGTTGTTATTCCGTGTGGCTTCCGAAAATTGAGTCTGAAATTTATTGGCGTTCACATACAAAACTATTTTCTCCGGGAACCGCTCTTTAACTTCGATCCCAATAGCCTGGGCAAGGTGGGTCTTTCCAAGCCCGTTATTTCCATAAAGCATTAATGGGTTGAACGCAGTTCCTCCGGGCTTCTGGGCAACAGCATAGCTGGCACTGCGGGCAAGCCTGTTGCACTCCCCTTCAACAAAATTTTCGAAAGTATGGTCTTGCTTAAGCTGGGGATCTATATTTAATTTTTGTATCCCAGGTATTACAAAAGGATTTCGGATCGTATTGTCATCATGAAAGGCAGAGGCTGTTACAGGCCTATTCTTTAAGTTGTTATTTTGATTAGTGGGAAGTTTAACTGTATATGGTTTATTATTTACATTAAGATTATTATCAACTACAACGCTATATTCCAGTTTGGCACCAGCTCCAAGCTCTTTTCGTAAGGTTTTCCTGAGAATATCGATGTACTGTTCTTCGAGGTATTCATAAAAAAATGGACTTGGAACCTGAATGGTCAGGATGTCATTATCAAGCTTAATTGGAACAATTGGTTCAAACCACGTTCTGTAGCTTATAAAAGGCACATTGTCCTTGATAATTCTCAGACAATTCTCCCAGATATTGTGATGATCTTTGTTCATTTAGGTTTTAGGCTCAAATAATATTTTAACTCATTTTAATTCTTCAGGTGCAAAGCTTCAATAAATTTAGCAGGAAAAAAACTGCTGAATTTGTTGCATAATTCCATGCTATTAATTTTCAGTTTATTGTGAAAAAATATTTTTTTATTAATTCTTAATTAGCTGATATTCAGGTAATTAATTTTGAATAATTTGCAAGCATTTGATTCTATGCGGATTGCTGTTAATGAAATCGGACAAATCTTGTATGAAATAAATGCTTGTGTTTTGATAAGGAAAGAGAACAAATTGTTACTTTCCGTATGTCTAAAAGTAATTAAAAATATAACGGAAAAAACTATTTTTTGTTCATTTTTAATCCATTTTTCAAACTTATTTCCTTTCCGTTTTTGTAACACTTTAAAAGGGCCTCAGGAAAAGCACCTTGCGCCTTATTTAGAATAATTCTAACTTTATCCAACGATGAATCTCCGGCAGTGAAATAGTAGTAATACCCATCTGATTTTATTTCAGAAACCTCTTCAATCCCTTTAAAAATAGGGGATTTAAGGCTTAATGATGTTTGGGAGGAGGTAAGCAGAACCTTATATGTTATATTATCAGCGTCTTGCGGATTATTTTGGTTGTCACCATTTGTTTTACGGCCCAGATTTATGGCAGAGAAATGAACATATCTCTTTGGGTTAAGACGAAAATCAACCAACAAGCGATTTAGATTTTCAGTTGAATTATTAATATTTTGATATAATCGCGGGTCATTTACCAAAAGGCCAAGAGTTCCATTTGCAGTATCAATTTTTGCCAGGATCATTTTTAAACTGCCAACAGAACCATTTAAATGTTCAACAGTTTTGTTTATCTCAAGTTTTTTTAACGAATCACTAAATGTTGAGAAATTATCGATCATATGCCCAAGTTTACCTGAGCTGTTCTTAAAATCCGCTGAGATCAGACTTAGATTTGAGATAGTTGATGTAAGATTCTTTTTTTGACCCGAAATTACTTCATTTAGTGTGGCAGTAATATTCTCCAGATTTGACATTGTGAGATGCACCTGACGTATACTTTCGGTAATGTTTCGTTGAGAATCACTATTTAAGATTTTGGATGTTGCAGTTACAATTGAGTCCATATTCTCGATCAGGCGCTCTGCTTTGGCTTTTATAGGTGCAATTTGTTCATTTACCTGCTGCATAATATCCGCCTCCATCTGAGAGGCCAGGGTATCGTTTGCATGTAAGAGTGTGGCTGCTTTTCCTAAATTAAGTTTAACAACTTTGGATCCCAAAAGATCACTGCTTGCAATCTGTGCTGTTGTCCCTTTAGGAAGTGGAAAGTTATTATGCAGTGCAATTTTAACAATTAAATCTCCGGATAAATCCTCCGCAAAGTATATCTCCCTGACATAGCCGATTTTTAATCCATTGAGGGTAACCAACGTTGTAGCGGTTAAACCGCCGACGTTTTTATACCGGGCATAAAAGACTTTTTCTGTTCTAAATATATCTCTCCCTTTAAGAAAATTAATTCCCCAAATAAGGAGGGTAAGGCAGAGGACAACCAAAATTCCAATTTTCGATGTTTTTGTGAGCTTCATTTCGATATGATTTCAAATTATTCGCGAAAATACGCAGGATTATGGAGTAAAAAAAGGGTAAAACTACTTAATTGGTTTTATAACCTCCCTCAGGGGAACTGGCTGACCGTTTTTAAATGCTATAATAAAAGCATCTGGAATCTTAGTTCTTATCGTCGCAAGGTTCTTTTTTGCATCTGAAAATGAACTTGTTTCAAGGCAATAATATTTAAAGTACCCCTCAACAGTGAACTTTGAAATATTCTTTATCCCCTTAAATAATTTTGAATCTGCCGGGAGTTTTTTGGGGTAGGCACAAATCTGAATTCCGAATGTAATCGGTTCGGGACTATTTCCATCAGGTTTAACATTTTTCTGAATGGCCTGACTAACCTTGGGATTGGAATTTTTTTTCGGAAGAATGCTATTGTTTTGTTTAGTAGGCTCAACTGTAGCAGGCTCAACGGGCCGGTTTTTCTCTCCTTTTAATTCCTTATGCAGCAGGTCGGTATATTTTGTATTAAGTCTTGATTCAAACTTATCCTTATAGGTCTTAAATGAATTGTATATTGCTAAGGCAATTGTTTTTCTGCCTGAATCACTCATCAGGTAGCCCGCTTCTGCCGGATTACTGAGGTAGCCTGTTTCAATAAGTACAGAAGGCATTATCGTTTCTCTTAAGACCAAAAATCCGGCCTGCCTGACATCCCTGCTTGCCCTTTGAGCATGTTTTCGAAATGTATCCTGTAGTAATCCGGCAAATTCCACACTTTGGTCAAGATTTGCATTTTGAACCAATTCAAACATGATGTATGATTCGGATAGATTCGGGTTAAATCCTTCGTATCTTGTGGAATAGTCTTTTTCCAATAAAATAACACTGTTCTCTTTTTTCGCCAGGTTAAGGTTATCTTCAGTACGGTGTAATCCTAAAACATAGGTTTCAGTACCTTTGATTGAAGGAGTGGAACAGAAATTAGCATGGATTGAGATAAATAGGTCTGCATTATTCTTATTTGCGATTACCGATCGTTCAAAAAGGGGAATAAAAGTATCCGATTTACGGGTATAAATGACTTTGATGTCGGGTAATTTCTCCTTTATCGCTTTTCCAAGCTTTAAGGCAATGTCCAGAACAACATCTTTTTCGCGTATTTTTCCAACCACCGTACCAGGATCTTTACCTCCGTGACCGGCATCAATCACTACTGTTTTAAGACCTTTTGTTTCGGCATTCTGAGCATCCAAATAATTGATAAACAAAGACATAATAATAAGTGTCACGATCCTTGGTGATCGTAACAACGAATAGGTATATTCCTTAAGTTGTTTCTCCATTTTTAGTTCCTTTGTCACTGATGACTAATTACAAAAATAGAAGTTTAAATTATTTTTTCCGGTTGTAAGTTTCTCTAATTGCTTTTTCTACTTTTGCCGTATGCAATTTATTGCAATTAAATTAGATTTAACTTGATTTGGAAAAGTTTTGAGCAATTTGCGATTCTTATCTTTTTTTTGGGCAATTCTCTTCCTGGCGCAGGGATCAATTTTTGGGCAGAAGCTTGAGAACAATGGGATTAATTCTGCTAAAAATCAGCAGAATATAAGCCGTGAACGAAAAAACAGGCGATCTGTTGCATTGACAGACAGCCTTAATATCTCTCCGAAAATTTCTGCTTCAGCTGATAGTCTTAAGCAGACATCGAGCGCAGGATTTGATGCCGAAGTGGAGTATACCGCTGATGGTTATATTACTCTTTCCCAAACAAAAGCAGGGAATAAAATCTTCATGTATAAAAATGCACAGGTTAAGTATAAGGATATTGAACTTAATGCGTCATACATTGAGTTAAACCGGGACAGTAACCTGGTTTACGCAAAAGGGATGCCTGATTCGGTTGGTGTAATAACCGGTAAACCGATATTTAAGCAGGGCGATCAGAAATTTGAAGCAGATGAAGTGAGGTATAACTTTCAGACAAAGAAAGGGATTGTTACCGGTGTTGTAACCGAGCAACAAGGTGGTTTCGTTCACAGTGGAAGGACAAAACTGATGAATGATTCAACCTATTGTTTGCGAAATGGCAGATATACTACCTGTGACGCAGACAATCCCCATTTCTGGCTTGAAATGACCAAAGCAAAGGTATTGTCCAATAAGAAAATTGTAACTGGTCCTGCCTACCTTGTAATCGAAGATCTTCCGCTCTACTTTGTATTTATACCCTTTGGATTTTTCCCCAATTCACCCAAATACTCTTCAGGATTTATAATGCCCACCTATGGGGATGAGATAAACCGAGGCTTTTTTCTGCGAGATTTAGGATATTATTGGGCAGCAAATGATTATTTTGACGCTTCAGTCAAGGGTGACCTTTATTCAAAAGGGTCGAGTGGGATTAAATTACACAGTAACTACAGGCTTCGCTATAAGTTTACAGGTTCTTTTGACCTACAGTATTTTAAAAATGTCTATGGTGATAAAGGTTTGGCAGACTATAAGACTCAAAATGATTTTGCCCTTACATGGAGTCATTCGATGGATTCAAAATCGAATCCAAGTCAGACTTTTAGTGCGAGTGTGAATTTTTCAACCAGTTCCTTTGATCAGAATAATGCTTTAACCACTCAAAATTACCTCACAAATACCAAACAATCAAGCATATCCTATTCAAAGCGTTGGGAGAATTCTCCCTTTAGTCTCTCTGGGAATATGCGTCATTCTCAAAATAGTCGCGATACAACCATAAGCCTGACGCTTCCTCAGATAACACTGAGTATGACAAGAATATACCCGTTTAAATTCAAAAACAGATCGGGAAAAGAAAAATGGTACGAGAAGATTGGCCTTAGCTATTCTATGGATATGCAGAATACAATCGATACGAAGGAGAAAAAATTGCTGAGTTCCTCACTTCTGAGAGATTGGAGAAATGGAGTAAAGCATGCAATTCCAATTAGTACCTCATTCAAAGCATTGAAATATATCACAATAAGTCCTTCATTGAATTATAATGAGCGATGGTATACGCAACAGGTTAGAAAGAAATATAATACTGTAACACAGCAAATCGTAACTTCAGATACACTACATGGTTTTACTCGCGATTATGATTATGCATTTAGTCTGGGGGCTTCCACTAAAATTTACGGAAATTTTATTCCTTTAAATCCCAAATCAACGATTAAAGGGATCAGACATGTTATGACGCCAAGTGTCAGTTTCAGCATACGCCCCGATTTCAGTAATCCTTCCTATGGAGCTTATGAAAACATTGAATATTTTGATAAAAATGGATTGCCTGTCAGCTTTCGTTATCCACGACATGAAAATGCGATATACGGGACATCTCCTTCCGGCCGCTCGGGTTCAATAGGGTTTAATCTTAATAATACTTTGGAAGCAAAGAAGTTAAATGTAAAAGATACCCTTTCAAAGGAGGCCTATACAAAAATTAAAATACTTGATCAGTTATCATTGAGTGGATCCTACAACCTTGCAGCCGATTCTTTGAATCTTTCAAATATCAATATTGCAGCCCGTACAAAAGTTGCCGGGGTCGATTTAAATTTTGGTGCGATTCTGGACCCCTACAAGATGCAGAATGGCCATTTAGTCAATAAATTTCAGTTTTCCGAAAATGGAAAGCTTGCCCGATTAACCAGTGCGAATATGTCATTTGGACTTTCATTCAAATCGAAGCAAGGCAAAGAGAAGGAGAAGGAGGAGGCGAAAATGACCCCGGAACAAAAGAACCAGCTGGAACAAATTAAACTGAGGCAGAAGTCCGGGAACATCCCTGAATACGCAGACTTCAGTGTTCCATGGGATCTTTCTTTTAACTACAGTTTCAGGTATAGCAAGCCAGATCCTGAAAAATCAGTAGTAATCACACAGACTGTCGATTTTAACGGAAATGTAAGCATGACCAAACAATGGAAGGTTGGTTTCTCATCAGGCCTTGACGTTCAAAAAATGCAGCTCACATTTACTCAATTTAATATCTTCAGGGATTTACATTGTATGCAGATGTCCTTGAATCTGATACCATTTGGATATCGTCAAAGCTACAGCTTTACAATCAGGGCGACTTCTTCACTGTTAAAGGACCTGAAATTCACCAAACAGAAGAGTTACCAGGATAATGTTACCTACTAAGAATCAGATTGTATAAGAGATATTATGCAGAATTAAAGGAATAATTCGCACCACTCATTGAAACGAATGAGATTTTTTTCGCCGAATTTTTGCACCGATTTTCTTACTTCACCCAATGATTTTTCATGAAAAAGATCACCACTTTTTGAGAAGAATTTATCAGCAAAGCAAATAATCTGCTCTTCGACCGATTCAGGAACGAAATCACGCAGTGGCAATGGAAGTTTATTGGAAATAATCTCTTCTGTAGTAATTCCTACCCCTGTATGTCTTTCACACACGAGACCATGCTCGGGGAACCCATCTGTAGTGAGTAATTCACAACCCAGGTATCCATGACACAAGTAGGGGTATTCTCCAAAGCAAAAAAGATCCGGGGCATTGGTCTTAAATATGCCTATATCATGCAACATGGCTGCTTCTTCAATAAAGTTTAGGTCCGGATTTAAATCTTTCCGTGAATGAGCGATTTTCAAAGCTTTCTCAGTCACCAGATTTGAATGGCTGACTAATATTTTGTATGCCTTTGACCTTGGTTTATAATATTTTGCTATAATTTCCAATGGCTTCATATTGTCAAATTTTGAAGTAAAAATAGTTTATTTAGAAATTATTTCAGTGCACTTTTGGGAATTTCGTATTTAAGCGGTAATTTGTTCATTAATTTAATCAATTCCATATCTACACTTAGCTCATTAAAGCTAATTTTATACCCTATTTTGAATGAAGTATGATGAATCAAATATTTGAATCTGCTCCGCGGGCATTCCGTAAAGGTGTGGAATATCTTAAAAAGGGGAAAAAAGAAAAAGGGGCAAGTCGATTTGCAACTTCACTTAAAGCCGGCTTTAAACCGGCTATGGTAATTATTGATATAATTGATCATGAAGAAGATGTTAATCAGGCTGTTGTCTCTTTTGAAACACTATTTAAAAATGGTTTTAAAGGTGCCTCTCTGGCTATAGGTAAGTTCTATTATGAGGGGAACGGTCGTCCTTTTTCACGTGAAGAGTCTGTCAAATGGTTTCTGGAGTCAGCCCGGGATGGAGGAGTAGAGGCATGCAACTATATCGGTGAGATGCGTGAAAGCGGGGAGGGGCTTCCCGTAGATCTTAACAAAGCATTTGAATGGTATGAGCGAGGGGCTCAGCGTGGCGATATCGTTGCAAAATTCAATATCGGGCGATTATTGTCAACCGGAGATGGCGGATACAAAGACATTAACGAAGCAGTTGATAATTGGTACGAATCGGCCAAAGGCGGCTATGCACCTGCGATGTATAAGGTTGGGGAGATTTTTGAAGAAGGGCTTACGGTACCTGTTAAATTATCCAAATCTTTTGAATGGTATTTAAAAGCGGCAAATGCCGGTTATGCTCCTGCTTTTGAAAAGGCCGGAATGTTTTTGTACGATGGCAAAGGAGTAGAAAAAAATGCAGCGGAGGCATTTTTATGGCTGACTAAGATGGAAGGAATTGCATCATCCGGTGTAGCGCTTATTCTTGGTAAAATGTATCTGAGAGGCGAGGGAACCCCGAAAGATTTAAATAAGGCAAAAGAATACCTTCAGCAGGCTGCCCAATCCGATTTCGTAGAAGCTATCTTTTTAATGGGTCAACTCTTTGATGAGCTTGGCGATCCTGAGGCATACGACTGGTATCACCGCGCTGCGGACAAAGGTAGCGCCGATGCTCAGGATTCTATTGCCGGATTTTATTTGAAAAAATCGGATGAAGAGGGGGTTGACTGGTTGAAAAAGGCTGCCTCAAATGGCAATCCTGAGGCCATGTTTAAGCTGGCTCAGAAATATGAAATCGGGGAGGAGATAGAATCCAATCATAAGATGGCGGTTGATTTTTATAAACGCGCCGCTGATAAGGGGAATATTGAGGCTCAATTCAAATATGCCAGCTTACTTCTTGCCGGTGAGATTACAAATAAGGATAATCAGTCGGCTGCCGATTATTTTAACCGGGCTGCCGGAGCAGGTCATGCACGTGCAGCCTATTTAATCGGTATAATTCATGAAAAAAGTCTGAGTTACTGGTCCGAAAAGGAAAAAGCTTTTGAGTGGTTCCTAAAAGCAGCAGAACTTGGGGTACCAGGTGCTATGTTCAGAGTCGGTGTTTATTTTGAAAATGGCATTACAAAAGAGAAGAATACCGATGAGGCTTTCAAATGGTACCAGAAGGCTGCCGATGCCGGATATCCAAAAGCGCTGTTTAATCTGGGCGTGATGTATGAATCGGGCAATGGGATTGCACAGGATATGAAGATGGCCGTTCAATACTATGAAAGAGCTGCAAATCTGGGCGTTGCCGAGGCAATGAATAACCTGGGAAATGCGTATCACCAGGGTAAGGGGGTCGATCCCAATGGTTCTGAAGCGGTAAAATGGTATAATAAGGCTGATGAATCAGGTTTCTATCTTGGAACTTACAACCTTGGCGTAATGCATTATTTTGGTGATGCCGGTGAAAAGAATTTTGAAAGAGCATTCACGTTTTTTAAAAAGGCCTCTGATTCCGGTTATGCGCAGGCTCAATACAATTTAGCCGGAATGTATTATTTCGGTGAAGGGGTTGATAAGGATGTTAATGAGGCTTTTAGATATTATTCAAAAGCTGCTGAGAATGGATTTTCCGATGCCTGGAAGAATTTGGGTGATATGTATTTGAATGGTGATGGTGTTCAAAAAAATGTGGAAAAATCAATTCTGAGTTTTGAAAAGGGAGCCGATGGAGGAGATAATGAGGCGAGGGTTGAACTAGGACGAATTTTATATACAACCACAGGATTTCAGGACTTTACAAAGGCTTATCAATACCTTAAGGCGGCGGCCGATGAGGATTATTCTCCGGCTTATAATCCTTTGGGAATTCTACTGGTTTCGAAAAAATTTAGTGATCGTGATCCTTCAGCTGCCTGGGAATGGTTTGAAAAAGGGGCAAAAGAAGGAATTGGCCTGGCAAAGCTGAATCAGGCAACTTTCCTGAAAAGGGGCGAGAATGGAGTTGCCGATTACGTCAAAGCGTTTGAAATTCTTGAATCACTTGTTAAGGATAATCAGAATACAACGGCTGCCTATCTCCTTGCCGTATTGATATTATCTGAAGAGTGCGCGGTTAGGGACCAAACAATTGCCAGGAAATACCTGGAGATTTCTGCAGGTAAAGGATGTCAGCCAGCAGCAAAATTGCTGGATAATAATAATTTATTTACTGGTCCTGCTGTTTTGAATTTCTGGGAAGATTATATCCTTGAGGATTAGTTTGGGAGTCCGGTCGATGCAAAATGGTTAAATCTGATTATTACAATCCGTTTTCTTTGCTCTTTTTAACCCAATTTAAGGCATTTACAAAAGCCTCTATCCATGGGGTTACCTGGTCATCTTTGCGATCTGAAGGGTAATTGGCCCACTGCCACGGATATATAGCCCTTTCAATATGAGGCATCATTGCCAGGTGACGGCCATCCTCCGAGCAGATTGCCGCGGCATTATAATCTGATCCGTTGGGATTACCCGGATAATTGCTGTATGAAAATTTGGCAGGAATCCGGTATTTTTCCTCAGTAAACGGCATTACAAATTTTCCCTCACCATGAGCAACCCAGGCTCCCAGGCTTTTGCCCGAAAGAGACTTAAACATTACTGATTCGTTTTGCTGAATATCTAAGCTTACAAAGCACGATTCAAATTTGTGAGAGTCGTTATGAGCCATCTTAACACGCTTTTCATGACCGGGATTAATAAGGTCAAGTTCGACCATCAACTGGCATCCGTTGCACATTCCCAAACTTAAGGTATCGCTTCTTTTATAGAATTTATCGAGCGCCAGCCTGGCTTTTTCATTGCACCGAAAGGCTCCGGCCCAACCTTTGGCTGAGCCAAGAACATCTGAATTGGAAAATCCGCCAACAAATATAATCAGGTTTAAATCTTCAAGGGTCTCGCGTCCGCTGATCAGGTCTGTCATGTGGACGTCCTTCACATCAAAGCCTGCAAGGTACATACTCCAGGCCATCTCCCGATCGCCATTGCTCCCCTTCTCCCGAATAATTGCAGCCTTAATTCCCGATGGTTGTCGACGCTTTGGATCGATTCCCAAATCTATTAATTTTCCGGTAAACAGGCCAAAATCAAATTTAAGTTCGTTTTTCTTATAATTCCCGAATCGCTCCAAGGCCAGTTTTTCGCTGCTCTGAATGCGGTCAAGCAGGTAAGACGGTCTGAACCATTTATCGCGAAGAGCATCAATATCGAATTTAAACGAGTCGGCGCCATTTGTTACCGTAATTTCACGACTATTTGTTGGATTTCCAATCCTGACAAAGGCAATTCCACTGTTGGTTAATTCGGCCTCGAAAACTATTGAATCTTTGGGTTGGACCACGATTCCCGGATTTTCGCTGAACAACGCTTTTACACTGTCAAATTCATCAATTCCGGTCAGGTTAACCTCAATTCCCCCTTTATTTTGGGCAAAACACATCTCGAGCAGTGTTGTAAGAATTCCTCCTGCTGAAATATCATGGCCAGACAGAATTTGTTGATTTTCAATTAATTCCTGTATGGTATTAAAAGCATTGATAAAATATTCAGGATCGTTAACTGTAGGTGTTGAATTGCCCAATTGACTCAATATTTGTGCCAGTGAGCTGCCTCCTAATAATTTAGGCGCTTTTGAAAAATCGATATAATAAATTGGTTTGGTAACATCGACAACCAAAACAGGTTCTACCACTTTACGTATATCTGATACCTCACCGGATGCAGAAATAATAACAGTACCGGGTGCATAAACCACATCGTTTTTATATTTCTGGGTCATCGACAGGGAGTCTTTTCCTGTCGGAATGTTTACGCCCAAAGCACAGGCAAAGGTCGAAGCGGCTTCTACTCCGTTGTAAAGCCGGAAGTTTTCACCCGGATTCTTTGCCGGCCACATCCAGTTGGCTGAAAGCGAAATACCCTTGATTCGATGGGTAAATGGCGCCCAGATAATATTGGTCAAAGATTCAGCAATTGATAGAATTGAACCGTTGGCAGAATCTATCAAACCTGCAGCTGGTGCATGTCCTAATGATGTTGCAATTCCTTTTGTTCCCTGATAATCAATTGCGACTACCCCAAGGTTGTTTAGCGGAAGCTGTAATTCGCCGGCACATTGTTGTTTGGCAATCTTACCGGTTACTGACCTGTCAACCTTATTCGTAAGCCAATCTTTACAACCAACAGATTCGAGTTGAAGTATCTGTTCAATATAACTATTAACCAGCGATTTATTGTAGGTTACATCCGAAAATGTCGCTGTTTTGGAGTCATCCTCCAAAACAGTTTTTGGCGGCTTTCCAAACATATAGGCGAGTTCCCAGTTGATGGGTTTTTCGTCTGTTTTGCGGTTGATGAAGGTGAATTTTCGGTTTCCGGTTGTTTCTCCAATTACATAAATCGGTGAGCGCTCCCGCTCGGCAATTCGGGTAATAAGATCAATATTTTCGCTGCTTGTCACAAAACCCATCCGCTCCTGTGACTCATTTCCAACAATTTCTTTTGCAGAAAGGGTAGGGTCGCCAACGGGTAACTGATCGATATAAATTTTCCCCCCAGTCTCTTCCACTAATTCTGACAAACAATTTAAATGTCCCCCTGCACCATGATCATGAATTGATATAATTGGATTGTTCCCTGACTCTGCCAAGGCCCTGATCGTATTATATGCCCTTTTCTGCATCTCAGGGTTTGCACGTTGAACTGCATTTAATTCGATATGACTCTCAAACTCTCCTGTATCCACTGAAGAAACGGCTCCTCCACCCATGCCGATCCTGTAATTATCACCACCAAGTAAGACCACTTTATCACCAATGCCTGGAACACTTTTGAGACAATCTTCCTGACGCGCGTAGCCAATTCCGCCAGCCTGCATTATCACTTTATCGTAACCGAATTTTTTTTGATTTTCGAAATGTTCAAAAGTTAAGACCGATCCGTTAATAAGCGGCTGGCCAAACTTATTTCCAAAATCCGAGGCGCCGTTTGAGGCTTTTATTAATATCTCTTCAGGTGTCTGGTATAACCATGGTCGTGCCTCTGTTGCATCCTCCCATGAACGTCCCTGGTCATCATTTCTTGAGTATGACGTCATGTAAACTGCTGTTCCGGCAATGGGGAAACTTCCCTTTCCTCCGGCCATCCTGTCGCGGATCTCACCCCCTGTGCCGGTTGCGGCACCGTTAAATGGCTCAACCGTGGTTGGAAAATTATGGGTCTCAGCTTTAAGCGAAAGAATGGTTTGAATATCTGTTACCTGAAAAAAATCTGGTTTATCCTGAGATATTGGCGCAAATTGTTCAGAGTCAGGACCTTGGCTGAATGAGCAATTATCTTTGTAAGCAGATAAAATAGTATTGGGATTCGACTGGGTTGTTTTCTTTATAAGCTGAAAAAGGGTAGACTCTTTCTCAACTCCGTCAATTATGAAATTTCCGTTAAATATTTTATGGCGACAATGTTCCGAATTTACCTGGGAAAATCCAAAGACTTCACTATCAGTTAATTTACGCCCTAATTTAGTTGATACTTCATTAAGGTACGTAACCTCATCTTCGCTTAAAGCTAACCCTTCAGAGCTACTGTAAGCAGCAATATCATCAATTGAAATAACTGGTTCAGGCTGGTGGTAGATTTCAAATATTTTCTGGTCCAGGCCTTTATAGACAACCTGAAGCATCGGGTCAAACTTTGGATGTTCAGACTCAACTTCATAAAATTCCTCTATTCTGCCAATGTTGCGAATGCCCATATTCTGCGTTATTTCAACGGCATTCGTGCTCCATGGGGTGATCATTTCCTTTCTTGGACCAACGTAAATTCCTGAAATAGAATTCTGTGAGATTAAAACTGCATTATCAAACAGCCAGACTAATTTCTCGAGATCAAAATCGGACAATTCAGTTTGCGAATCTACAGCGATCAGATTTGATATTCCTTTAAAAAAGAGGATCATTGGGGATTGTTTTAATTGACTTGGTCAATGGTTTTCATTACGGGCAAAGATAAGGAAAAAATCTTGGTGGAAACTTGCATCCAGCTTAGGTGAAAGGCAATTGTCCACTGGTTTCTACAGTAAACCGAACACAGATTAATGTAAGGCAGGCAGCTCGGATTTATAAACATCATATCCTAAATTGTTCAATAGCCTAATAGCCTAATAGTCTACAGCCTACTTCTCAATTTTAACAGCTTCATCTGTTTCAGGTTTCCATTCAGTAATCTTTATAAGTGACGGAAAAGCTTTTGGCTTATAGATTGACTGATTGTAAAAAATCCGGATACACTCCTGGATACCCTCTGTAATACTAGGATGTGGATGAATACTTTGCAAGACCTCATGGAGCCGGATGTCGGAATTGATAAGGTATGCAATTGACACGATAAATGCCGAAGCCTGAGGACCTGCGGCGCGCATGCCAAGAATTTTTTCAGTACCATCGTTGCTTACGATAATCTTAACAAAGCCTTTTGTACTTCGCATTGCAATCGCCCTGTTTACCAGTTCATTCGAATAATAAATTGATTTATACGGAATTTTTTGATCACGCAGGATTTTCTCATTTGCACCTACCGATGCCAGTTCCGGTTTAAAAAACATAAGCGTTGGCATATAGGAGTAGTCGAGTGGTAACGCTGATTTTCCATAAATAGCCTCGACAATAAATCTTCCCTGCTCCTCGGCAACTCCATACAATGCTTTTTGTCCGGTTACGTCCCCTGCTGCGAAGATATTGCACCCTTTAAAATCGCCTATTGCGCACTCCTCATTGATATGAAGGAACCCCTTAACATTAGGTTTGATTGCTACATTTTCAAGTCCAAGTCCTTTGGTATTGGCATCCCGGCCAATGGAAACAAGGATAATATCGACTTCAACCACCTGGCTATGTCCATCATCATAATCGAGAATCACCTGTAAATGATCTTTAGCCTTTCGTACATTTCGAAGCGTTGCAGTATGGTGGATGATTACCCCGTTTCGCTCCAGATTACTCGACACAAAATCGCTTACATCATCATCCTCAAAAGGGATTACCCGATGAGCCTTATCCAGCAGGTGAACTTCTGTTTGTTTGAAGTTTGAGAATATCGTTGCAAATTCGCAACCAATTATTCCCGAACCAAGAATCATCATCCGTTCGGGAAACCGATCCAGATTAAGCAGTCCGTCTGAATCGAATATCTGTTTCTGGTCAACTGGTAATTCCGGCAGTTCACGGGGTCTGGAACCAGTGGCAATTATAATATAATCGGCTTCAATGGTTTCTAATCCGTTTTCACCTTCGATTTGGAGGGTGTTACGATCAAGAAATTTGGCAAAGCCACGTTTGTAGGTTATTGTTCCACCCGAGTGATTGTTGGCCGAAAAAGTTTCGATCTGCGACAGCATCTGGTATTGCTTCGTTTTAGCTGCTGCCAGGACTGTTTTTTTAACCATGTTATAATCAACCTGCAGTCCTGAAGCTCTGTAGCCTCGGTCGACAGCTGCGGCAATTGAATAATCGACTGAGAGCTCCCACATCGTTTTTGATGTTAGGGGACCATTCATAATCCCGGTGCCACCGATATGCCCCGCCTCTATCAGACAGACATTTTTTCCAAAGTCAACAGCCCTCATTGTTGCAGCAAAACCTCCGGGACCACTGCCGATAATTGCCAAATCGTATTTTGTCATATTTTATCATCAATATAAATAGCAAACATACTAAAGTTTAATAAAGTTCATAGATAGTAGGTTACAATTATTCGGCGTTTATTTAAAAATCCAAAATTTCAAATATTCAAGTCGATATTTTGAAAAAAAATAGTTTTAACCTCATTTCTTCTTTTTCAAACGGGTTATAATATTTAATTTAGCGGGAAATTAAATCAATCATTTTACTGTATGAAGCAAGTTAGGTATGTTACGGCAGAAGAAGCGGTTAAAGTAATCAAATCGGGTGACCGGGTTCATTTAAGTGGTGTAGCTGTTACCCCACATCGGTTAATAAAGGCGATGGTTGAGCGCGGCCGGGCCGGAGAGATTTATGGTGTAAAAATTCAGCATATTCATATTGAAGGTCCTGTAGACTATGCCAATCCCGAATTTGAAGGGATATTTGATATTCAGCAATTCTTTGTAGGTGCAAACCTGCGCAAACAGACCCAGGCCGGCTACGCTGATTATATACCGGTTTTTCTCAGTGAAACTCAAAAATTAATCCGTGAAGGGTACCTCAAAGTTAATGTTGCCATGATTATGGTTTCAGTTCCTGATAAACATGGATATGTTTCTCTTGGAACATCTGTTGATGCAACTCTTGCTGCAGTTCAAAATGCAGATGTAGTAATTGCATTGGTTAACCCGCATGTGCCACGTGCCTGGGGTGATGCAATGATCAGGCTTGAACAGATTGATCTGTTTGTTGAAGATGATACGCCCCTATATGCTCATAAACTTGATCCTTTAACAGAAACTGATATTGCCATCGGGAAAAATGCTGCTGCCTTAATTGAAGATGGAGCCTGTTTACAGATGGGTATCGGAGGTATTCCCAATGCTGTTCTTGCTCAACTCGGAAACCACAAGAATCTGGGGGTTCATACTGAAATGTTTGCCGATGGAATTCTTCCACTTGTAGAAAGCGGAGTCGTAAACGGAAGTATGAAGAATATTGACAAAGGGAAGATGGTGGCTTCTTTCCTAATGGGATCAAAGGCATTATACGATTTTATTGATGATAACCCAATGGTCGCCATGATGGATGTTGATCATACAAATAACGTTTCAGTCATTCGTAAACTTGATCGAGTGACTGCTATAAATTCAGCATTGGCTATTGATTTAACAGGTCAGGTTTGTGCCGATTCAATCGGAATTAAACATTATTCAGGTGTTGGCGGTCAGATTGATTTTATTCGGGGAGCAGGGTACTCGTTTCGTGGAAGACCGATTATTGCGATGCCATCCATAACTGAGAAAGGGATGTCTAAAATTAGCCCAACTCTTATTGAAGGCTCCGGGGTAGTCTCAACACGTGCCAATATTCACTGGGTCGTAACTGAGTTTGGAGCTGTCAACCTGTATGGAAAAACGATGCAGGAGCGGGCGAAATTATTGATTTCAATAGCTCATCCAAATCATCGGGAGATGCTCGATAAGGCTGCCTTTGAACGGTTTGGTCCTCATTACAGGTTTATTCCGCTTACATAAGGAATTTTTAGACACCCATCAATCTGAATATTACGAGCATCAATCAGAATTATTTTGGGTGATCAATTCGAAAAAAAAGAATTTTTATCTACAAAATAGTAAATCAATTTTAAGATGAATGTATCACATATTGAGCATATTGGTATTGCAGTTGTAAGCCTTGAAACTGCCATTCCCTACTACGAAACACTTTTAGGGACCAAATGCTATGCAACAGAAGTTGTTGCAGACCAAAAAGTTAAGACCGCTTTCTTCAAGGTTGGTCAGACAAAAATTGAACTTCTTGAATCTACTGATCCGGAAGGACCGATCGGTAAATTTCTGGAGAAAAAAGGTCCCGGAGTTCATCACCTTGCCTTTGCCGTTGATAACGTTAACGCAGCCCTTGAACAGGCAAGTGAAGCAGGAATTCAATTAATTGATAAACAGGCAAGAAAAGGCGCTGAAGGGTTAAATATAGGCTTTTTACATCCAAAATCTACTTTAGGAGTACTTACCGAACTTTGCAGTGAATAATTCACAGTTTAATAATTAATGAATAGTACGATGAGCAATCAGGACAAGATTAAAAATTTGATTGACCTTCGTGCGGAGGCCAAACTTGGGGGTGGAGCGAAACGAATTGATGCGCAACACGCAAAAGGGAAATTAACCGCACGCGAACGAATCGACTTAATTCTGGATGAAGGGAGCTTTGAAGAGTTTGACATGTTTGTAACCCATCGCTGTACCAATTTTGGGATGGAGAAGACCAAATTCATGAGTGATGGCGTTGTCACAGGACGAGGGACAATAGATGGCCGCACGATCTTCATCTTTTCACAAGACTTTACCGTTTTTGGCGGATCACTTTCGGAGACATTTGCCCAGAAGATCTGCAAAGTGATGGATATGGCAATGAAAGTTGGTGCTCCTTGCATCGGGATTAACGATTCCGGAGGTGCACGTATACAGGAAGGTGTTACAGCGTTGGCCGGTTATGCTGAGATTTTCCAGCGAAATATAATGGCATCCGGGGTAATTCCTCAGATATCAGCCGTTTTTGGCCCTTGCGCCGGTGGTGCAGTCTATTCACCCGCATTAACCGATTTTATTGTGATGAGTAAAGATACCAGTTACATGTTTGTTACTGGACCAAAGGTTGTAAAAACGGTAACCGGCGAGGTTGTAACTGACGAACAGCTTGGAGGAGCTATTGTACACGGAACCAAATCAGGGGTAACTCACTTTGTTTCAGATTCTGAAGAAGAAGGATTATTGCTCATCCGTAAATTGCTCTCCTTCCTTCCACAGAATAATCTTGAAGATCCACCGATTGCTCCATGTAATGATCCGATTGACCGTCTGGACGATAATCTGAATGATATAATACCTGAAAATCCAAATAAGCCCTACGATGTTAAGGATGTCATCCACTCAATTGTAGATTACGGCGAATTTATGGAGGTCCACCGTAATTATGCCCAGAATATTGTCGTAGGATTTGCCCGCTTTAACGGTATGCCGGTAGGACTTGTGGCCAATCAGCCATCCTACCTTGCAGGTGTTCTGGATATTAATGCTTCAAGAAAGGCTGCCCGCTTTATCCGCTTTTGTGATGCATTTAATGTCCCTTTGGTGACCCTGGAGGATGTTCCCGGATTTTTACCCGGTACTGCCCAAGAGTATGGAGGTATCATTATTCATGGTGCAAAATTATTATTTGCTTATGGCGAAGCGACAGTTCCGAAAATCACAGTAATTCTTCGTAAAGCCTATGGAGGCGCCTATTGCGTAATGAGTTCCAAGCATTTGCGCGGAGATGTCAATTATGCCTGGCCACAGGCTGAGATCGCAGTAATGGGTCCAAAAGGTGCCATTGAAGTGTTACGGAGCAAACATATTGCCGGCTTACCTGATGCGGCTTCCCGCGCAGAATACGTTGCGAAGGCCGAAGCTGAATACAAACAGGAATTTGCTAATCCTTACAATGCTGCAAGATACGGATATATTGATGATGTGATTGAACCACGAAATACCAGGTTCCGTATTATCCGGGCACTACAGTCTCTGGCAACGAAAAAGGATACGATGCCCGCTAAAAAACATTCAAACCTTCCGCTTTAATTTTGAGTAGTTATGCTAAAAAATAAATTACATATTTTACGGCTGATTGCACTTGTTCTGCTCTGCATCGGAATTCAAAATTCCAATGGCCAGAATACAAAAGATTTGCCCTTCAGTGAGTCCAATGGAATTGGGTCAATTATGCCCGCTTTTATTTTTGTTTTTATCGCATTGCTGTTATTGTATTTCCTTTTTAAAGTGATCGGATATATTATGACAATTGATGCAAGAAAAGCTAAAAAACTCATCGAAGCTACTTCTCCAGGAATCGCCAAGGAAAAATTATCAGGCGAAGTCAGTGCAGCAATCGTGATGGCCTTGTATTTGTATAATAATGAATTACACGATCAGGAAGATCCGATAATTACAATGACAAAGGTTTCAAGAACCTATTCACCATGGAGTTCTAAAATTTATGGATTAAGAAAATCACCAAGATAAAGCGGACTGAAAATGAAAAAATTTAAGTTTAAAATAAATGGCAATCAATACAGTGCAGAGGTGCTAAGTATTGAAGATAATATTGCTGAGATAGAAATCAACGGTACTAAATACAACGTTGAAGTGGATAAGGATATGACACCGGTTAAAACACCTAAATTAGTACGAAGCATCTCTGTTCCTTCAACCGATACCCACCCTTCTGTTGCGAAAACAAGTAGCCCTTCAGCCCCTAAGGGTGGCGGAACTATTAAATCACCACTCCCGGGAGTCATTCTTGAACTCTTTGTGAAAGTTGGAGATGTGGTAAAAATCGGACAACGTCTGCTCGTTCTGGAAGCTATGAAGATGGAGAATAACATTGAAGCTGACAAGGCAGGTAAGATTGTTGCCATCTCCAAGAATAAAGGAGATTCGGTAATGGAGGGTGATATATTAATTGTGATTGGAGAATAACCATGGAAAATTCAGGTTCTCTAACTTTTATCATTGGGCAACTGAGTCAGTTTTTTCAATATACTGCTTTCGCGAATATCACGATAGGTAATATTTTGATGATTCTGATCGGCGTGTGTTTTATCTATCTGGCAATTGTCAGAGAGTATGAGCCGATGCTGCTGGTTCCGATTGGATTCGGAATTTTAATTGGAAATATTGCATTTCATCCCGGATTACAGGTGGGAATCCTTGAAAGCGGAAGTGCATTCAATTACCTCTATTTGGGGGTATTAAAGGGCATTTATCCCTCCCTGATTTTTTTAGGTATCGGTGCGATGACAGACTTTTCTGCCTTGATTTCCAATCCTAAATTAATCCTGATTGGTTTTGCAACTCAATTGGGTATTTTTAGTGCCTATGTAATTGCGGTCCATTTTGGGTTTACCCCCTCGGAGGCCGGAGCAATTGGCATTATTGGGGGAGCCGATGGGCCGACTGCCATATTCCTTTCATCGAAACTTGCTCCTGAACTTATTGGTGCTATCGCAATTTCAGCATATGCCTATATGGCCTTGATTCCTGTTTTACAGCCTATATTCATGAAATTACTTACAACAAGTAAAGAAAGGGTAATCAGGATGAAACCTCTCAGAACGGTTTCCAAACGGGAGAAAATCCTCTTTCCTATTGCAGGGTTGTTGCTCACTTGCCTGCTGGTTCCAGCAGCCCTTCCGTTATTAGGGATGTTGTTTTTTGGTAATATTCTGAAAGAGAGTACGGTAACAAAGCGTTTGTCCGAAACT
>CAIXCY010000087.1 GCA_903918045.1 uncultured Bacteroidia bacterium | reverse complement strand
TTAACTTGCTATAATCAATCCTGTCTTGCATTTCTATCCCTGAGATAGTCATAAAATACTAATTGTGATTTCACGGGAGCGTTTTCCCCCTGACTTTTGATCACATTATTTAAATCGTTATCCAGAATCCTGGCGGCGGTATTGTCGTGCCACTGAAGATTAAAAAAATCGATAAGTTCCTTCTTGATCTCCGGGTCATAAATCGGAGTTGCTACTTCAACTCTTCGGTCAAGGTTTCTGGTCATAAAGTCCGAGGATGAGATATAAATCTTTTCGTCACCCCCGTTATGAAAGATAAACAGTCGCGAATGCTCCAAATAACGGTCAATTAAGCCGATTGCAGGGATGTTAACCTTCCCATCGGCAGAGGAGGTGTACATCGAAAACATCCCCCGTACGTTTAATCTCACCTCGACCCCGCTTCTGGCTGCCTCTTCGATTTTATTTATTATCTCAACATCAACCATGTTGTTACATTTGAGGTAGATGCGAGCCTCTCTGCCTGCCTTTGCATTTATGATCTCCTGTTTGATCATTGCAACTATTTTTTTGCGCATGGTGAACGGTGAAACCAACAGGTGCTGAAATCTGGTGATTTTATAGTTTCGGTCAAAAAAATCAAAAATGCGGGTCACCTCACGGGTTATATTGGGATCAGTTGTACACAACAGCTGATCAGAAAAAACTTTTGAAGTCATTTCGTTGAAATTCCCCGTTCCGATCAAAGCGTACTTCTTCGAATCTTTTTCCTCCTTGCGTGTGATCAGGCATAACTTGGAATGGACTTTGAGTCCGGGAACGCCAAGTATCACCTTAACATTTTCTTTGCCAAGCATGTTGCCATATTCGATATTATCCTGTTCATTGAAACGTGCCCGTAGTTCAAGCACTACAGTAACCTTTTTCCCATTTCTGGCAGCATTAATTAAAGCATTAATAACATGCGAATTACGGGCCATACGATAACCGGTTATCTTTATTTCAGTCACTTTTGGGTCAATCGAAACCTCCCTTAAAAGATCAATAAAATGGAAGAAGGAGTGGTATGGGAAATGAAATAAGATATCGCTTTTACTTATGCTGCTCAGATAAGTTTGACCATGAACAATTTTTTTATGTCGGACAGGACTAACCGGTTTATAGTAAAGATGTTCGTCTCCAACCATAGGAAATCCCATGAAATCCTTAAAATTATGGATCCGGCTTCCACCAATAACTACGTCATCTTTCTTAAATCCAAGTTTATTCAGGAGGAAGGTGAGGAAATTTTCAGGCATCTCCTTCTCATGGACAAATCGGACAAGCGCACTATTGCCACGCTTTACAATGCTTTTTGCAACAAGCTTAACGTAGCTTTCAGCAACATCATCGTCCAGGTCAAGTTCAGCATCACGAGTGAGTTTGAATATGTAAGAGCTGATTTTATGATAACTAAACATGTAAAAGGTATCGTCCAGTTCGTACCGGATAACATCTTCGAGAAGAATAATGTATGTTTTATCGTCGTTCGAAGGGATTATAACGAACCTCGGGAGAGAATCGGTTGGAACTTCGATTAAGGCATATTCTGATTTTTTGTTCTTTGCCATATCCACCGCCAGGTAGATTGCGTCGTCACTCAGAAGCGGCATTTTGTGCCCTTTTTTAAGGATTATGGGCATAATTCGCGGACGTACTTCCCTTTTAAAGAAATGAGTCACAAACTCCCCCTGTTCCGGAGTAAGCTGATTTTCATTTACAATAAAAATGTTCTCCTCTGCCAGCTCCTTTAGAATTTGGTTGTAAATCTCTTCAAAACGGGTACTATGCTCAATAACAATTTCTTCGATTTGAGAAAGTACCTCTCGCGGATTTCCCCCTTCGGCGAGTGTCAGCTGCCCCACCATCGCCAGACGCCGAAGGATCGCAACGCGTACGCGGAAAAATTCATCCAGGTTATTGGAATAAATTCCGAGAAATTTAAGTCTTTCAATAAGAGGAACTTCCTGGCGAGATGCCTCCTGAAGAACTCTTTCATTAAAAGACAACCAACTAATCTCCTTACTCCTAAATGTAGCGCTCATATTACAGTCCGTGAATAATAATTTTATAAAGATAAATATTCATTTTTGAAACAGTACAAACCTCTGACCGAAATGTTGTTTTAAACTGTTTTTTCATGTAAATTTGGTCTATATGAAACATAGTAGGGAAGATGACCGAAAAAGAGATCAAAGAGCAATATAGTCAGATCTGTAATCTGCTGTCAGAAAGAAAATTAAAGCCGGCTTTTGACGTGCTTGAGCAACTTATTTTACCAACAGGATTTGCTGAACTAAACGACCAATATACCAGTCTTGAGCAAAATTATAAGTATATGCTCAAATATACCGTAGAGGGGATTAATGATCCGGAAAGACAGAAGATTTATGAGCATCTCCTGATCTCCACCTTTGAACTTGCAGACAACACCTACGAAAACCTGCGGATGAAATATTCGCAATCTATTGAATATCAAAAAAAACGAGGATTCTTAAAACACTCTATTACCAATTTCGAAGGGATCTCGCACGAATTAGAAAAATACTCGATTCAGCAGGAACTAAGAACTCTTGTAACAACTGAAAATCCCGGGAACGGCGAAGTCAGGGCCGAGGCGGAAATACATCTCCAAAAGATCTTTACCATTTTTTACCATATCTGGTTTACGAATCGGTTAACTGGTGATGAAATTGAATTCTTCGGGTCGTTCCTGAAAAATGGGACTTCCCCTTATTTCGAAAAATCACTTCTGATTACAGCTTTGACCCTTAGTTTAATGCGTCATTTTGATGAGCATAAAATCATCCTGCTTTTCAATGCGTATGAAGATTTAAATGAGGAGGTAAGTAAAAGGGCCTTAATTGGCCTGATTATCGCAATCTATTATTACGATCAACGGATGCCCTTTTTTCATTCCATTACGGGAAGGCTACAAATTTTCATTGAAGATCGCAGGTTCAGGTCTGATTTTGAGAAAACGATTCTTCAGTTTATCCGAAGTAAAGAGACAGAGAAGATCCAACGAAAGCTTCAGGATGAGATCTTCCCTGAGATGATTAAATTAAGTCCGAATCTGCGGAATAAACTCAGTATTGAGAGCATGCTGGGTGAAGGGTTATCCGATGATAAAAATCCGGAATGGCAGGAGATTTTGAAAGATGCCCCGGGTTTAATGGGAAAAATGGAGGAACTCACAGAGATGCAACTTGAGGGTGCCGACGTCTTTTTAAGTTCCTTTGCAATGCTTAAGCACTTTCCCTTTTTCAGTGAACTTGCCAACTGGTTTTATCCCTTTACACCGGATCACCCGGAAATAAAAAGAAATCCGATTAACAAGGAATCTGCTGATGATATGACGTTTACACAGTTGATCATGAAATCGCCAATACTTTGTAATTCGGATAAGTATTCGTTTTATTTCAGTATCATGAATATTCCGCCCGATTACAAGAAGATGGTATCTGATTCCCTTAAGGCTGAAACGGAACAGTTGGAGGAGATTGCAAA
This sequence comes from uncultured Bacteroidia bacterium, assembly GCA_903918045.1. GTDB lineage: Bacteria > Bacteroidota > Bacteroidia > Bacteroidales > Prolixibacteraceae > JAAFHB01. Next base: position 26,687 of record CAIXCY010000087.1, on the reverse strand, counting down.
GGAGGGTTCATTCATCACATCGGACAAAAAAGCTGAAATAATTATCAGTCAATACATAAGAGATCTGTATCGGTTTTTTAAGATTCACCCGTCACATACTGATTTTGAAGATATTTTTGCCTGGAAATTTGATTTCCATCACAAATTTGCATTCTCCAAATTATTGGGAGAAGATCCCAAAATGCAGCGAAACATTGCTGAATTTAACTTTGCCAAGAACTATTTCAGCGAGGCGGCCGAACTGTTCGAGATCCTGCTTCTTGGAATTGATGATGCAGAAATGCTCCAGAAGTTAGCCTTTTGCTATCAGAAGATGGGGGATTACAAGAAGGCGCTTAGCTTTTATATGAAGGCCGATTTGTTTGATCAGAATAAACTCTGGAACTATAAAAAGATAGCCCTTTGTTACCGTAATTTAAAGAAGCCCGCTAAGGCGCTGGAATATTATCAGCTTGCCGAAATTCTCGAATCGGATAATTTAACGCTTCAGATCTCGATCGGACAGTGTCAGATGGAACTTCGTCTTTATGAGGAGGCACTTAAATCTTATTATAAAGTTGAATATCTCTCTCCTGGAAATAAAAAAATATGGCGTCCCATCGGGTGGTGTTCATTTCTGCTCGGTAAAATTGCAGAGGCAGAAAGATATTATGAAAGGCTAATCGGGGACCAGCCAAACAAATATGATTTACTCAATATGGGCCATGTGCAATGGTGCCTTGGAAACCGAAAAAGCGCGCTGGATTTTTACAAAAGGAGTATAAATAATCCGGAGAGCTCTGAAAAAGATTTCATGGAGGCCTTTAATGAGGATCTCCAAAATCTCCTTCATCAGGGTGTCGATGCTGATGATGTACCTATAATGCTCGATCAGTTGAGGTATTCGCTGGAGGATTGAGTCGTTCATTTTGCACAATGAACGCCACTGAAATAAAAACCTTTACAGAACGAGTCGCGACATTAGAAATACTTTGGGGAGGTATGCCTTCGTCCTTTATATAAGGTGATGAAATCATAACTGATCATGAACTCATGGGTTCCGGAGTTGACCTGCGAAGGGTGGAAGGTTGTTAAATCATAGGAATATCCAAATTTTAGCTGGGGATTTACATGATATTGGAAGATCAGTCCCACCGAGTTCTTCATTCGGTAGGTTGCGCCAATCCAAACCTGATCATAGAGCAGGAAACTTGTTGTAAAATCGACATAACTGGGGGTTCTCTCGGCCCATCTGTATAATATTGTTGGTTTAAACTTGACGATATCATTTAAGAAAAATACATATCCTGCCATCCCATAAATATGGATAACTTCACTGTAGGCATTTACCCCACTCTCTGACTTTACATCGTCCTTCAATATCTTAGGAGATGATGCACCCAGAAAAAACCGATCACTGTGCCACAATATTCCCAAGCCCATATTGGGAATAAACTTTAGCTTCACATCGTACATGAAAACCATATCTGGCGAATCCCAGATCCTCAAATCTGTAAAATTGGCCTGAAAGGTGTTGACTTCCCCTTTTAATCCAAATGAAAGGTATTGATCTTCCCGAAGCTGAATTCTGAAGGCATAATCTACATTAATCCCGTTTTGCCTGAGCGGCCCCCATTTGTCATTTACAATTGACAATCCAAGCGCAATATTGTATTTGGTTATTGGACTGCTAATTGTAAGTGAATTTGTATTTGGCGCCCCCTCGAAACCGATCCATTGTGCACGCGAAATTCCGGTAACATTCAATTGACCCGAAATTCCGGCATAAGCTGGCTGAATAGTGAGCAGGTTATTCATGTATTGCGTAAACACAGGATCCTGTTGCGAATACCCACAAATTGGAATCCCCGCCATAAGACTGAGTACAAAACCTACTATTCGGACAAATAATATGTTTTTATAGTTTCTCACACCGGCACCTTTATCTACCAAATGTAATGAATAAATCGCTGAGTTGATTCTGAATTGCAATTTTGTTTCTAATGTAGGTTTAAATATCCGAACCATAAAGTTAGTTGATCCTCAGATTTATATTGTTAGCCATGTAATTGTTACGTTTGCTCAAACAAAAAGGGTTCACTCCGAGATACAGAGTGAACCCTTTTTGCAAATATTGATCTGCACAAGGCTAATATCAAATTAAAAAAATTGCGGTCGTGTTACGAAAATAACCGTAATGCCGGAGTCTATTCCGATATCATCGATTCATATTGTTCAGGAGTTAAAAGCTCGTCCAGTTCGGCAGGATCGGTTATTTTGATCTTTACAAGCCACCCTTTTTGGTAAGGATCTTTATTCACGAGTTCAGCTTCATCAGAGAGGTTTTCATTCATCTCAAGGATTTCGCCAGACACAGGCATAAATAAATCAGATACCGTTTTAACGGCCTCAATGGTTCCGAAAATATCTTCTCTGGCCAAAGTCTCACCCACTGTTTCAATTTCAAGATAAACGATATCACCCAATTCACCCTGTGCAAAGTCTGTAATTCCGATAAAAGCAAAATCACCTTCAACACGAATCCATTCATGGTCTTTCGTGTATTTCAAATTTGATGGAATATTCATTGAATAAGTTTTTTTAAAGTTTCTGATTTTATGGCTCAAAAGTACGATAAATTAGGGATCTCTAAATAATGATCCGGAGAAATAAATCAAAGTGGTTTCTGGAAATTTAGAAATAGTGGTTGTTAATTTTCAACCCCTAATTTATTTTTCCTCTTCTCTTTTATTAAAGGGAGATTTTCGTTATAATTGGGGTATCAATTATCATTACCCATGTTTAGAGCAGAGATAAATACACTTTCAGAGATCAATCATATCGCAGCATTGTTTATTCAGGCTCATCCTGCCGACAGGATATTTGCATTTTACGGCTCCATGGGGGCCGGCAAAACAACCTTTATAAAGGCGCTTTGTGAGGAGATGAAGGTTCTGGACTATGTAACTTCTCCCACCTTTTCACTTATTAATGAATATCAGACAGAAAATAAGGGGAAGATTTTTCATTTTGACTTTTACCGTATTAAGGATCTCAATGAAGCTTATGATTTCGGCTATGAAGATTACTTTTACAGCAATAGTTATTGCCTTATTGAATGGCCTGAGCTGATCGAATCCCTATTGCCTCCGATTACCGTTAAGGTTTATATTACAGAGACAGGTAAAGGATCAAGGATCATAGAATCACGCTGAGGATTTTGTTAAAACACTTACATTATGAATCAAAGGAAAGGTGGTAAACTGTCAACACTGGCCAATGACCAGCTTCTGCCGCGGGAGGAACTCTATAAAAGAACACCGCGAAATATTAAACTGAATATTGGTATTCCTGATAACTCCGCCTCTATTGAATATAGTGTTCCGTTAACCCCCCAGTCGGTAGAGGTGCTTGTCAACAATGGTCACGATGTATTTGTCGAAACAGGGGCAGGCAAGGAGGCCAACTATTCCGACCAGGCTTATTCGGATTGCGGAGCAGTAATTTGCCGTACAGCCGCCGAAATTTTTCAGTGCGACATTATTTTAAAAATGTCGCCATTTACCCAGGAGGAGAGCGAAATGATGAAAGGTAATCAGCTTATCCTCTCTCCGCTTTACCTGACCTTACAAACACAGGAATCGGTCCGGCGTCTGATGCGTAAAAAGGTGACTGCGGTTGGATTTGAATATATGAAGGACGAAGATGGCATTTTCCCGGTCGAGCGGATTTTCAGTGAAATCATGGGAAATACCTCCATGATTGTTGCAAGCGAATATCTGAGTACTGCACGCAATGGGAAAGGGGTGATCCTGGGTTCAGTAACCGGAATCTCACCCACCGAAGTTGTAATTCTGGGTTCAGGGACAGCAGCTGAGTTTGCCGCCCGCACCGCAATTGCCCTTGGGGCAACTGTAAAGGTTTTCGACGATTCAATCTCAAAATTAGTCGATTTCCAATCCAGGTTAGGCACCCGGGTTTTTACCTCCGTGTTTCATCCCAAAGCGCTTCGGAAGGCGATGAAAACTGCAGAGGTAGTCATAGGCGCACTCTCGATGAATGAGGTGCCCAGGATGATTGTCCCTGAGGAGATGGTCGAAGGGATGAAGGAGAACTCTGTGATCATCGACCTTAACATCATTCAGGGGGGATGCATCGCAACTTCCAGGATGACCAATCATAAAAAGCCTACCTTTGTCGAGCATGGGGTGATCCATTATTGCGTCCCCAACATTACCTCAAGGGTTGCCCGCACCACCTCAATCGCTGTAAGTAATATTCTGGCTCCCATGTTGCTCGAGATCGGGCAATCGGGCGGGGTAAATCAATATGTCAAAACCAACCGCGGATTTTGCGAGGGAATCTATGTTTTTAATGGCGTATTAACGAATCAGGATATCGGGGATGTGCTTAATATTCCATTTACCGATATCAACCTGTTGATGGCAGCGTTTTAACCACGGGGTGGCCTTCCCCGCCTCAGAAGGGTGGCTTAAATCCGGGGCGGTCATTCTTACTCAGCAGAAAGGTATAAATCCACTTTGCCATACTCACTGACAATATAATTCTCCAAATTCTTCATCACAATATCGAGATTATTCTTTACTCAAAATCGGTAATCCCATAAACGCTTAACCCAAGCCCTTCCAAATAATTTTGCCTTTTGGAATCATATTCTTGTTTATTATCGTGACAACTGCCATCAATTTCGATAATCAATCCTAAAGCTTTGACATAAAAATCAACAATGAAATTTCCGATAATCCGTTGACGGTCAAAGTCAATTTTATGAAAAGCGCTCTTGTGAACCGGTTGCCAAAAAAGCACCCCGGATAATATTCCGGTTTTTCGTTTATCCCTGGCAAGTTTACTTAATGAAGGGTTATAGGGAAGATTCGTAACGAAATTTCGAATGATTGGGATAGAATTAATTGAGATGGATTAAAACCCCTTCCCCGTACTCTTTGTGGCAGTTGCCTCGTTGCCGATCTCCTTTCCTGCGTTACGTCGTGAAGCACGACCTTTGATCAGCATTTTGTAATAATCAATCAGTTCATTTACCTCTTTGGCAGGAGTTTTAAAATCAAGGTCTTCATATTCGGAACTGCAAAATTCAAAAGCATCGAAGAGTGCCAATAATACTTTATCTGCTTCGAATCGGATTGCCCGGATATCGACATGTTCCAATGAAGCCTGCTGTTCAGTCCGTTGGATAAACAATTTTGCAAACCTTGAATTTACAGCTGTTAGCTGGTCAAATACCATTTTCAGATATAGGGCGTCAACAGCATCCTGCAGATCAACCTTGGCATTATACTCAGCCAACAGCTTATTGGTCCGTTCGGTTGCGGCATTGTAATTACCCGTAACAATTTCACTTCCGTAGAGATCCATAAAACGTTTCATTGTCAATACATAGGATGAAAGATCAGGAACGGAGAGTTTTCCCATCATTCTTATCTGATACATGATCCCCTTTATTAAAATATTGCGCTCATTATCGAGCTGCTCCAATAAGGATGTAATTGAATTGCCTACTTCCTGAGCCTTGATCTGAACCAGTTGGGGGGCCATGGCTGTGAGCCGTTCATAGGCCTTTTTCAGGTGTAGTAAATCAGGCTGATACTTTGCAAAAATTGCAATGATCTGAGTAACGAATATCGAATATTCGCTGTTCAAAAGGTGGGTTAATGGTAACCTGTGAATAATTGCTTTCATAATAAGGAGAGGTTAAATGATTAAATGTGATTATATTTTCAAGGAAGTTAAAGAAAATTTCAACATCATTAATCATTTTTTAAAGATTTCTGTTCTACGGAAATAAAAATTGCTCATCCGTATAATACGCAGCAATGCCATTAAAACAATATAAGGTTGCGTAAAATGCGCAAGGGGAAACGGAACAACAGGATAGTTTGCGTGAAATACGCATGAAGGGGTAGTTTTAAAGATTAGCTTTTGTGCCCAACGCAAGAGAGAATAAAAGTTAAATCCCGATTGCGTTATCAATGAATTTAAGTTTTGACTTCCGGAAACGGGATAAACTTTGGGTTTAATCCTCCGCAGCCAGAATCATTACTGAAATATGGTGTAGTCTTACAAGGCCGGTCTTTGTATGACCAAATCCTTTGGGGTTTATTTCACCGTTTTGGGCGACAATCAGCCAATTTTCTGTCGGTACTTCAACTTCTACTGAATAATTATTTCCATTGAGAAGAACCAATATGCGGCGCCAACGGTCTCCATTGGCATGATCGCAAAGCTCGTAAGTAATAACTCCGGGGATATAATGGCCAAAGAATCGCAGTTTTCGGCGTACGGTTTCAGTATCAGGGATTCTAAAGGCCTGGTGTTGGCGTCGAAGTTCGATACAGCTTCTCATAAACTGAACCAGGTCAGGATATTCCGTTTTACGGTTCCAATCAATTTGATTGATATAATCAGGTGATCGGTATGAATCGGGATGACCCCCTTTGGAGCGAAGCATTTCGTCACCGGCATGGATAAAGGGGACACCCTGGGAGGTGAGGATTACTCCGAAAGCCAGCCTTGCCATCCGTTCCACAGTCTCAGGGTTAGCTTCCGGACAAGAGTACTGGAGTTTATCGAAGAGGGTTAAATTATCGTGACAGGAGACATAATTGATACATTGTGAGGGACTATTAGCCCAGGCATGTCCCGATGTGTTGACATAGCCATAAATGATCTGGTCATGCTCGACCGCACCGGTAATAGCAAATTTAAGTTGCTCCTCTCGAAGGGTAACGCCGCTAATAAAACCTGCATTATTTCTGTCAAATGGGGAACCTTTGAGTCCGTTACGCATGTCATCACAAAAAGATGCGATACGGTCAAGCTGTTTTGTATTGGATTTAACGGCGCGCAATTCTTCCCGAAGGGGGCTTTGGCCTGCGCTCCACCCTTCGCCATAAAGGAATATTTTCGGATCCACTGCATCCAGTGCACTGCGGATCTGGTTCATTGTTTCAATATCGATGAGTCCCATCAGGTCAAACCGAAAACCATCAATATGGTATTCCTCTGCCCAGTAAACCACCGAATCGACAATATACCGCCTAACCATTTCCCGCTCCGTAGCCAATTCAGTTCCGCAACCACTCCCGTCGGAGAAGGTGCCATCCTGATTGAACCGATAGAAATATCCAGGTATGGTCTGATTAAAATAGGACTCAAAGATAAGACCGGTATGGTTATAAACGACATCAAGAATTACTCCCATTCCATTAGCATGCATCGACTGGACCAGATGCTTAAGCTCTTTTATACGGGTTGTCCCATCACTTGGCTCGGTGGAGTACCACCCCTCGGGAGTATTGTAATTTAAAGGGTCGTACCCCCAGTTGTAATGGGCTGCAGGATTTAATTCATCGACTGTGTAAAAATCGGCCACCGGGAGCAGATGAATATGAGTTATACCAAGTTCCTTTAAATGATCGACCCCGGTAGTTTCACCCGTTGGAAGTTTGGTCCCCAGTTCACTAAAGCCAATATATTTCCCCTTATTTTTTATACCCGACGAGGGTGACATAGAAAAGTCGCGGATATGCACTTCGTATATTATCATATCCGTTGGATTTGGGACTGTATGACGAAGGTCGGATTCCCAATTGGGAGGATTACTTTTTTGAGGATCGATGATCATGCCACGGGTTCCGTTTACACCTGTCGCTTTGGCATAAATATCTGGTCCCTCTTTGAGCCATCCAACCCCATCTCTTACCTGAAAGGTATAAAAGAGCCCTTCAAGATCCTCCTGAATCTCATAGATCCATAACCCATTCTCGTGAGGAATTAGCTGAAACTCTTTTTCGGGTTTTCCAACCTGGGCAGAAGTATAGAGCCTGAAAAAAATTCGTTGTGCCGAGGGGGCCCAGATCTTTATTTTTGTCTTTTCCCGGGTCCAGGTGATCCCCAGATCACGACCTTCATAGACCGGAAAATCGTTAAAATCACTCTCCTTAAATTTCCAGTTTCTCATTCAATTAAAACCATTTCAACCTGATTGTCTTACTTCTGAACCTTTTACCTCCCAGGTCTTTCATCTCTACGCTCATTCGACAGGCAAGCTGTAATTCCGGAACTGTCTCATAAAATTGTTCCAACGATATATCCAGAACATAGGTCCTGTTTTTCTCAAGAAGTATAGGATATATCTCCGAATGTTCAACCTTAAGTACCTTAAATTTCCGCGTATTAAACCACCGTTTAAAAATCAGGACCGGCGCATGGAGATCAATCTCACGGCTCCCGGTATTTGTAACGACCATTTCAATATTCGTGGGATTAATTCTGCTGCTTTTATAAAGGTCGATTTCAGCGGAAAACGGTTTAGTCTTTTTGTTAAAAGATAATTTTTTCCCTGAAGGTCCCTTGGCAAAGGTGCGTGAACGGTTAAAAATAAAAAAACCAATCACCACTATTACTACAATCAGCACTCCCTTCATCAACATTAATTCAAAACTTGACAGACCCATTATTGGACGATTACAATTGTCACAAATTTATTTTTCAGGTGTTCGGAAAATTACTGGTTAGGCTACCGCAAAAGAATAGAAATAAACAGAGACTAACAAACATTATTTTCTTCATTTGACCTCCCCCAACCCTTTACTTCGACTTCAGTAAGCGACGAAGGGAGGGGCTTAAGGAGTACGCATTTCATAATGAACACAAAAGGTCGCCCCTTCGGGGAAATTTAGTGGGATCAAAAAAGCTAAACATGAAATTTATTTTAGCGTACTATATCTTTCCGGTTACTTACTTAATTAATTATTAACAAATTAAGTATAAAATCCTGATTTATTAAATACCTGGCTACTTCCACCGTTTTCCGCGGACGGGGCTTTTAAACCGCTTAGCATTCACGGTGTTCAGCTGTAATGTCTCCCCAACAATGCGGAAATCAAGTTGCTTCCGTTCAAGATTTGCCCTGGCAATTTCGATTTCAATCGGATCGCCAAGCTGATATTTCTTATGTGTGCGTCTCCCAATAATGCAGTAGTTCTTTTCGTCGAACTCATAAAAATCATCGGTTAATTCAAACATCGGAACCATTCCTTCACATTTATTCTCATCAAGTTCAACGTATATTCCCCACTCTTTTACCCCGGAGATCACCCCTTTGAATTGCTGGCCAATCTTATCGGTCATAAATTCGACTTGTTTATATTTAATCGATGCCCGCTCGGCATTGGCCGCCCTGTTCTCCATATCTGATGAGTGTTTGCACATCTCCTCATACTGTGCCGACTGTACCGAACGACCATCCTCAAGGTATCTTGCCAGTAAACGGTGGACCATCATATCGGGATATCGACGGATTGGAGAGGTAAAATGGGTATAAAACTCAAATCCGAGTCCATAATGGCCGATGTTTCTTGTCGAATATTCGGCTTTTGCCATAGTGCGTATTGCAAGCGTTTCAATAACGTTCTGTTCTTTCTTCCCCGCTACATTTTCGATGAGTTTATTCATCGACTCCATAACTGTTTTAGGATTATTGGTCTGAATACCATAGCCGAATCGTTTTATAAAGTGGTTAAACGAATCGAGCTTATCGGGATCGGGTTTATCGTGGATCCGGTAAACAAAGGTGCGCTCCTTCTTTTTAGCTCCGGGTTTGCCGACAAATTCGGCGACCCGTTTGTTGGCCAGGAGCATAAACTCCTCAATCAGCTTATTCGAGTCTTTTGATTCTTTAAAAAATACGCTCAGTGGTTTGCCATCCTTATCGATATCAAACTTCACCTCGACGCGGTCAAATCCGATTGACCCTTCTGCAAAGCGGATCTCCCGGAGTTTTTTAGCCAGACGGTCCAGTGTTAGGATCTCTTCTTTGAGATCCCCCTCTCCCGTTTCGATCACCTGCTGCGCCTCTTCATAGGCAAAACGGCGATCAGACCAGATGATCGTTCTGCCAAACCATTCGTTATGAACCACACTCTGATCATCCAACTGAAAGACAGCCGAAAAACAGAGTTTATCCTCATGCGGTCGCAATGAACAAACCCCGTTGGAGAGTTTTTCAGGCAGCATCGGAACCACCCTATCCACAAGATAAACTGAAGTGGCGCGGTTATATGCCTCATCTTCCAGCAACGACTCAGGTTTCACATAATGGGTAACATCGGCGATATGAACCCCTACTTCCCACAGACCGTTTTCGAGTTTTTGAACCGAAAGGGCATCGTCGAAGTCTTTGGCATCTGCCGGGTCGATTGTGAAGGTAGGTACTTTCCGGAAGTCGCGCCTGTTTTTGATCTCTTCTTCAGAAATCTCAATGGCGATTTTTTCGGCTGCATCATTTACAGCTTTGGGGTATGCATACGGAAGGCCAAACTCGGCCAGGATTGCGTGCATTTCGGTATTATTGTTTCCAGCATCACCCAGGACATCAATAATTTCGGCAAAAGGGTTGCGGGCGCGTTCGGGCCAGTCCATGATGCGGGCAATAGCCTTCTGACCATGCTTTGCCCCCAGCAGTTTATCCTTGGGAATAAACAGGTCAAAAGGGGTTTTTTTATTCGGAATCAGGAAGGCGCTGAACTCTGAGATCTCCACCGTTCCCACGAAGGTTGTTTTTGCCCGTTCGAGGATCTCCAGCACCTCTGCTTCGGGATCACTCTTTTTGCGGCGTGCGTAAAGGCGAACACGAACTTTATCACCATCAAGGGCATGGTGCATATTTTCGGGTGAGACTAATACCGGTTCCTCCAACTCTTCGCTTGTCACCTTCCCAAAGCCCTTTGAATTCATCTCCATCGTACCGGTAACTGTACCACCCTGAGATTTTAGCTGAAACTTACCCCGCTCTTTTTCAACGAGTGTTTCAGCTTCGCGCAGCTCCTGCAACACGACATTGACCAGCTGTAACTGACCCACATCCTTTGCCCCTACTGCTGCGCCTATTTGTTTATAATTAAATGACTGATTGCTGTTTTCGTAATAAACTTCGAGGATTGCCCGTTTCAAACCATGTTTATTGAAATTGAGCGCCTTTTTTTTCTTTTTATCCTTTGACATAATGACCAAATTTTGCTAATAAAGGTAGTTTATATTTTCCATAATTAAGAATTTGCATGAAATTGAGAATAAAGAATTTTTGATTGACAATCGGACTATAAATAAGGTAGGTTGATTGTTTGAATTTTTGGCCACTAAGGTTAAGAATAGAAAATAAGGTTTTTAACTATTAAAAGGCGTAATAAATGGGGTAAACCATCTTACGTTTTTGTAAATTTACAGATAAGGATACCTATCAAATTCAGAAAGATGCTCTTACTGGATGATCTTATCTCGCTATTTTATCCCAGGCTGTGTGCAGGGTGTAACACATCACTTTTAAGGGGTGAAGAGGTGTTATGTTTGAATTGTCTGGCCGATCTTCCCCGGACGAATTATCACCAGCAGGAGGACAACCCGGTTTTTCAGCAATTTATAGGGAGGGTTCCGGTTGAACTGGCAACCTCGTTTTGTCGTTTTGATAAAGGGGGGCATCTGCAACATCTGCTTCACCAACTCAAATACAAAGGAAACCTCGAAGTTGGGCAAAAGATGGGATTACTCTTTGGATATGATTTAATTCAAAGTCCATTATATCAGAATATTGATTTAATAATACCCGTACCGCTTCATCCTAAAAAAGAACGGAAGCGAGGCTTTAACCAGAGTACCGAGATCTGTAAGGGTTTATCAGAAGCGATGCAACGACCACTGATTTGCGGAAACCTGATCAGGGTTGTTCATACAGCTTCCCAGACCCGGAAGGGGAGGTTTGAACGATGGGAAAACGTGAGTGGAATCTTCAGCGTAAAAAATGGTGCAGAACTTGCAGGGAAGCATCTGCTTTTGGTTGACGATGTGGTGACAACGGGAGCTACACTTGAGGCATGTTGTATTCCTCTGCTTATGATCCCTGGAGTGCAGGTGAGTATTGCGACGCTGGCGTGTGCCTAAAAGCCAGCCGATTAAAATGGGGATCAGACTCAAAGTCCGGCTCTCACTTTTCCGAAATTTACTGCGTCAGGGTAAACCTGAAACTCACGCCGAAGTTTGAATTTGTTGTTCTGTAAGAGTTTGAGATAAACGGACTGTTCACGAGCCTGTCGTAAAACAGTCGGATAATAAACGCCTGGCTGAGGTTATAATCGGCAGAGAATTTAACCGCGAAAGTTTCCTGACCTGCCGTGGTCTGATTATTCTGTTCAACCAGTTGTCTCAAAACCGTTTTATTTTTACCATAGGTGAGATCAAGCCTTACATTTAAATCGTTATTCAATGATTTTTGGGAGCTCTTTGTTTTCACAAAGATTTTCGAGTTGTCGAAGCGGTAACCAAATCCCAGGCTTGCTTCGTTGTTGTAGAGCTCCATTGACTGATTATTTATCAGGCTGAGCATGATATTCCGGGTTTTCCGGTATTCAAACCTTGAGGTAAGGTTATTTAGCCAGGTAATGTCGATATCCAACAGTGGATTAAAGGTTTCATTGATATTGATTGTGGCAATATCATATTTTGCCAGGAAATTATTCTGCGCATCCCTGACATAACTAAATCCATCGTTTCCTGGTGAATAATCCAGATTAGATATATAGGAACCGATACTGTAGGTTGATTTATAATCGTGCATTATGCTCATCGATTTCATTACATCCTTGAGTATCGGAATTTTATTCACAACTCCGGAATATTGAATTCGCCAGTTGGGTAACATAAATTTAGCTGAAGGGAAGGGTGAAAGCGGAACTTTTTCTGCGCTCATCCCGGAATAGGCAGCAAGGAATGCCGGGATTAAAACCTCCTGAGATGTCGGGCCATAGCCCACAGGAAAATTTGTCGCGGGATCAAACTGCCCTGGCATATAACCTGCACTTGCATTGGCCACCCTCGACTGATCGAGACGGCGGGCAATAATTTCCCTGTTTTGAGTAAATTTTGTCCAAACTTTAGAGTCCTGTGCTACAGATTTACCAAGGCTTTCGAATGATGAACCGAGAGAAATAATCGTCATGCTGAAATTCCCGTTCATCATCTTATTATAACTTCCCCATCCGTTCTGCTCATTATGAATCAGAAACTCGGAGGAGTTACTTGAAAAACTTTGATTTGCAATCAGATCAATCTTCAGATCGGGTAATGGTACCAATTTGGCCCTGAAGTTTAACCGGGTATTCTTACTTAGTAAATAGGGTTTATTAAGGATGGAATCTGTTGAAATCCAACCTTTATTGGCGGCAGCCAGTCCAAAATTGGCATTTTGCTCCCCAAATATAAAGGGTAAACCGGGGGCGAAATATTTGTCTCCATTGCTTCCCTGATAATTTGTAGATCCAAGGAAACTTGAGCCAGGCAAATAACCGTAAAGACCGGTTCCTCCATTTTCGGAGTAGGAGATATTCACATTATAAATCATCATCAGAAAACGTGCAAGATACTCATCAGGCTTAAAACTCCATTTGGCTGATTTATCTTTACCTCCTGTAACCTCAACGATAGCCCGGGGACAATCAGCTTCAGGTGTAAATTGTACCCGGTTTTCGTTTATAATCTTTATTTTCCCGTTGATTACCTTCCCCTTTTCATCGGTTACGCGCACAGTAACAGCCAGTGATCCCAATTTATGGAAGATTGATTGCGGAATATTCTTTCGCAATACTGCTTTGGTATCCTTAAATTTTGCAGGCATATTTACACTCAGTGGTGCACTCTGCCCCTTTTTGACCTGAGCCTCCCTGCGTCCCCTGCTAAATTCCCCATATTTTTGATTGATTTTTTTTAGGTATGGTACCCGGTTATAGAGCCTGATCAGGTCGGCCTGACCATTTATCTGAATTGCATTTGAATTACTGATGCTGTTACCTATCACATAACTGGATTGGGTGAGTGGCGCCACATCCCAGTCATATCCGGCATGATAGATTATGGATGATGAGGTCCAGTCGAGTAGCGGGAGTTTATTGATTGGGATCGTATAGGTAATATTCCAGGTATGGTGGTAATGGGTATTACGCCCCCCATCCAGAATGTTTTGCCATATTGTATCCCTTCGCGCCTGGTAACCCGGCAAATTTTTATCCATTGAGCCTAACGGCTGATCGATTCGGGAGGTGTTTATGGCAGAGAAATCGATTTTAAGGCCACGGGTGAGATCATACCTAAAGTCGAAATACCTGTTCCAGATAAAGTCTGTGAGATAGGATTTAGGAAGGGTAAATGTAGGATTTGTGATGTCGCGGTATTGAACAACGCTGTTGGTGCGGTTCATATCGGAACGGAAGGAGATCTGGCTTGGGACAAAATTGAGGTTAAAATCGCGCACGATTCCTAAAGCAGGCGACTTCAGAAACTTGATTTTTTTGAACGGGTCAATTGGAACCGGGCGGGTCACAAAATTATAATTCAATAAGAAACGGGTATTTGTAGTTTTATTGAGCTGAGTTGTGATATCTCCTTGTGCATATAAATTATAAGCATAGGTGAGGGAGAAATTGGAGAGATCATAAATTTTAGGTTTCCCGGTTTTATTTGGGCTATCGATTTGGACGTTTGTCAGGTTGATACTTCTCCGTTCGGTGAATGTCTGGGCTATCTGCTTTATGGAGTCGCGGGCATGGGCACTGCCGGCGTTTGCAAGCGCATCTGCCATTTTTACATCTTTATCCAAAGGGGAATATTCCGGAGTTGATACTGCTTTGGAGATTCCAAAATAGAGCGGGATTTTGACACCTGATTCCTTTTTAAAGAACTTTCCAAGTTCCAGATTGGCAGAGATATCGTACTCCTTGCTATCGGCCATGGTCCGTTGTCCCATTTTGGAATCTATACTGCCAAAACCTGTTGTTGTAATGCGGCCTGCCACGGAATAGGTTCCAAGGTCGGCGAGATTACCCGAAACCCGGCCGATGGCTGCCCATCCTCCTTTCTCTTCGAAATTGGTTAATCTTAGTTCATTAACCCAAACTTCAACCGATTTTGGACCCAGCGTTCTCCCCTTTCTGTTCCGGATTCCGATGAGGCCAATCTCCACCTGACTGAGGTCGGGATTCCCCTTCACTCTGATCATATTTTTATTCCCGTTAACGCCGGCATGAATCTCCTCATAAATATTCGCGAGCGTAATTTGGGATCCGGCCTTACGCATTTCGGTGTTTCGCTTTAATTTTAGCTGGATAAGGGTATCCAGTGGAATATAAACACGGTTCGCCTCGGGCCATACCGCCAGCTGGTCGTCTAATACACTCGCATTATAATCGCTTCGGGGTGGTGTGAGCGCCAAAGGGATTTCATATTCATAGTAATTATATTGAAAGTCAGATCCCAGCCGGACAAACAGATAGAGATCATCATCTTTCAAACTTGATTCCACCATTTTTTCAGCATGGACCTCGAGTTTGAGTGTTTTATAACGTCTCATATCGATCTGCATCGTTTTGTATGCACCACGCGCGTCGCCCGGGACGAGGTTTGATGTGCGCAAAACCATTGCCTGTTCGTTCAGTTGAATCAGTTGGGGATTCGATGGATCAATCGCCCGGCTTACCCCCGGAGGGACAACATAGTTAACCGGTTTACGATTACTGTTCTCTTCCACATTTACAGCTGAGATGTCAAATTTTGTATCCAGGTTTGATACGCTGTTATCCTCTGTAAGATTTTGGTCATATCTACGCCAATTGGTTCGAACCAAATCGAGGGAAGCAAACCGCATCACAACAGGTTTCTGCCACCCTTTAAGGAACATCCTTATAAAGCGGATCGATCTGAAATCGCTGATCGAACCATAGACTTTTTCAGGTGAGCTCACCGGAATCCGATACTGGTACCAGGTTATTGAAGACTTGGCACCGCTCAGGAGGGTAACATCCGATTTTTTTATATCTGCAATATAATTCTGACCTATTGCCATATTATTCTTATCTACCCGGAGATGATACTGATAGTAGGCCTCAGTCTCATTAAGGGTATTATCATCATTTATATCCTCCACGTCAGGAATGGATGTTGCGGCGGTGGGATAGCTCTCAGGTGACTGTCCGGAGGTTGGAGAATTACCTTCGGTACGGCTAAAGTATTTGTATCTTTCGAGGACATCCTTTTTCTGCTGGTCATAGTCGGTTCCCCGGAAATAGTGGTAATCGTCATTTGAAGGGTCTTTATCAGCAACCTCAAGAGCCGGGCCGCTAACCACTCCGGCAAGGGTATTGAGGTAACTACCGAAGAATGTTTGCTCGTCCTTTGAGTTTAAACCATCCAGACCCACATCCTGGTTTTTACGCGCATCGGGTGAGTTATCAAATGCTTTTACCAGGGATTGCTGTTTTGAAACTCTCCCCCAGGCTGTTTGATCGGTGTTTGCGGCATTTCCGTCGGCAGGGAGGCCATGTTCGAATGATTTTCTTCCGTCGCGAAGAATGTCTTCCGAAACATTTCCAAGATTGAAATAGAGATCGCCACCCGGGTTTGGGTTGTTGATTGAATCCATTGCAAAAGGGTCCATCATCCAGAATTCGAGATATTCCACATTAGCAGTTTCGAAGTCGCTGGTTTCAATTTTTCTCATGATTCCTGCCCACCTTGTTTCCGGAGAATTGAGCAGGCCATTTCGGTCGACACCCGCGGAATGGGCTCCTGGCAATGCTTCGTAATTATACGATCCTTTCTCTTTTGGATAATAGGCGAGATCGAGGGTTGGGATATTTGTTGGTTGCCCTGCCGGGGTTTGACGATCAGGAAATATCTCCCTTTGGAACACCTCCCTGATTCGGTGGTCGTCCAGTTTTTTATCCCCCAGCAGATAGGATGGGGCAGTACTGCGTTGCATATAGGGATCGATAATGTACCAGGAAAGGTGTGCCCTGTTATAACCACTTGAAAGGTCATTGATCAGATTCCCCTCCGGAAATAATTCATTAAACTGCGGAACACTTGCCATCGACCACCCTATGAAAGACTTCAGGCTAATGGGGGTTTTTGCCCCCTCAAAATCATCAATATAGACTGCACCCTCCTTGGAGATCACTTTGGAATGACCCGGTAGTAACCGCGCATATTCAGCTTCAACGGCAATTTTTGACTCCTCGGCGGTTTTGTGAAAAGGGAGGGCATTTACAAGTTTGGTGATTAGCCCTGAAGTGGTATTATAAGAACCATTCAAACCAAGCATTACATTGGAAATGGGATCTTCGCCGTAATTTACTTTTTGGTAAAGCGGTTGTTCATGAAGATACATTAAGGTACCGCCAATATTGAAATTTTTTCCGAATTCGTAATTCAGGTGGGTTCCCAGCATTGTCTTCTGCTGCATACTGAAAAGATCCTGACTTTCTGTTGAAATTGAGATCGGAGTTCCCGATTCGAGCAGCCCCTGATTAATAATCTTTACTTTTCCCTGGGTATAATCGACAATAAAGTCGACATCCTCCTCGAGCTGCCTTCCTCCGGCAAGCACTTTCACGGAGCCTCTTGCAATGTTGATTGCGTCGAGTGAAATTTCGCTGGTTGAGGATCCTTTGTAGCTTCCGATCAGCTTGTATTTATTCTTCTCCGCATCCTGAATGGCTACCGTTTTGGTATTGTCATATAAACTACGAAACACATATTTATTGATCGAGGCAGCATCGCCGTTAAGTTGCCGCTCAAGATTCGAGCCGAAAGGCTCAATAACCGGAAACATAATTCGTCCGCGCTGTGAATTTATGGTTACCTTTTCAAGGAAGTCAAAAACTCCGTCCGGATAGGGATCCAGTTGTTTGTTTAAATGATCGAGGTTTAATACTCCGAGAAGGATCTTCTCCTTGAGCGGACCATCGGGAAGATAGCTCATATTTATACCTGCCGCATCATTTCTGAAAAATACATCCATTTTAAAGTCTTCTGCTGAAATTCGCTGGCCGTTGATATTATAGATATTTTTCATCATCAAACGCCAGTTCTTAAAGACCGGATTCAGATTTGTCCCCTTAAGCAACTTGAGAATCAGTGTATTTGGCGCTGCGATTCCATCAGTTGAAAACTCTCCAACCTGAAATTTTTCACCATTAACCGTATACTGATAAGCCACAGCGAGCACCTCATCAGTATTGAGTGACTGAACAAGGGAGATATAGCCCAATTGGCGGTTTATGACATATTCTGTTGAATCGAGTTTTCGGGCATTTTCGATTTTTTCATAATCACGACCACCAGCAAAGTTTCTGGATAACAAAGGGCTGAGAACATCGGTAATTCGTGAAATTGTACGAACCCCCGAATAGGTTGTTGTCATCTCTTTATAAACGCCGTTTATTTCATTTCCGGGATAGGTATTAAACGGAAAAGATTGTGGGGTATCACCAAATTCCTGAATAGTTTGATTTTGCCTGTTTGTCCCTTTTTCTCCAAGATCCAGCAAAGCCAGGATATTCCGTGATTCCTGAAAGCGGCTCGACTTATTGGTTACCCAAACCTCTATTTTATTAATCGTAACAGCCGATTTGATGATTGGCAAATCCTGGAGGGCCTTATCATAATTCTCATAGAAGAAGTGTCCCAATAAAAAGTGGCGGTTTGCATCATAGTCTGTGGCATTGATTTCAAACTTCGATTTGGATGCGCCACCTTCGGTATTAATCACCTTCGTCTCTCCCTTTTGCTGGGAAAAAACGGTTGAAACAGATAATTTTCCAAATTGAAGGTCTGTCTTTACCCCAAAAAGATTTGTCCCGCCGCGAATAAGAGTTCCAGTCAGCGGCATCGAAACATTACCAGCCTCCACCTTTTTCACAATTTCATCCTCGTTTCCGGAATAATCAAGTTTTATTTTATTCTCGAAATCGAATGTTGCGTCGGTATTATAATTAAACCTCATTTTAAGCCGCTCGCCAATCTGTCCGTCGAGATTTACATTTATTTTTTCACTAAAATCAAATGTTGTATATTTCTGCATCCTCACCGGTATGGAGGGATTTTCGATTCTGTTGCTTTTGATCCCAAGGCTCATCTCGACATATCCCTGTGGCCTGATGTTTACGATATTTGAACCAAATACTTTATTAAAAGCTGCACTGTTAATGCGAAACTGAGGCAGTAGCTGTGATTTCTGATCGAGTGAATTTTGGGACATTTTCTGTCTCCAATAGCGGTCAATTGATTCCTGAAGGTCATTTTTGAGGTATTCACCACGACGTAAGGCAATCGGAAGCCGATAATCAAGAGAACCAATTTTTTCAGAGATCAGGTAATCACCTGAAACGGGATCATATTCAATTACGGTCCGAATATTAGACGGTCTCTTCAGATAAAGGGCCGTGGTATCAGGTTTTGTTGGTTTGGCAAATGCTTTCTGATCCTTGAATGGATAAGGGAGGGGTCCCAGGGTATCGCGCCTTGTCGTATCACCCAATGCCTGCTGCCTCATTATCAAAGCTTCGCCAGTTGATAAATCCTGACCAACCCAGGCAAAGGTATTACCGGAAAGAGAGGAGATGATCAATAATGCTAAAACTACCGTCGTATTTAAGAGGACACGTCGCAATATATATTTTTAAAAACTTTTTAATGCAATTTTCAGAAGTTGTTCTACCGTAAGATCCGGTTTTGTTGACAATATCTGATCGATTGAATTTTCCACCAATTTTTTATTGAACCCAAGCATTTCGAGTGCACTTAAAGCTTCACTGCGCACGACCCAGTTGCCTGTCTGAAACAGTTTATCTGAAGCAACCCCTTTCCCAACTTTATCCTTTAACTCGATGATCACACGTTGGGCCGTTTTGGCACCGATTCCCTTAATGCTTTTAAGAAGGTTCACATTATCTGTCAATATTGCATTCCTAAGATCATCAGGGAGATAAGATGAAAGCATCATGATTGCAATCGCAGCTCCGATTCCATTAACCGATATCAACATTCTGAAGAAATCGCGTTCCTCCTGATCTCCGAAGCCATACAGCAAATGCGCATCCTCGCGAACAACCTCATGGAGAAATAGTTTCGTATGCTCATTCCCTTTTATTCGTGAGTAAGTATTCACAGAAATGTGCAAAAAGTATGCCAATCCTCCGGTTTCAATAACGACTCCTGCAGGAGTCAATCCGGAAATTGTCCCTTTAATATATTCGTACATAAGAATGGTATATTATGATCGACAAAAAGGCTATTCTCCGCCTGTCCTGTCAATCTCATGTCGTTGCAACGGATTTTTTGACAGCACATTAAATCGTTTTCTGTTCTCAAACAAATCGATAGCCAGATAGAGCGCGTTGCGGAATGATTCTTCAGATGCAGTTCCGGAACCTGCAATATCATAAGCAGTTCCATGTCCGGGTGAAGTGCGGATAATTGGTAATCCGGCACTATAGTTTACTCCTGACTCGAAGGCAAATGATTTAAATGGGATCAATCCCTGATCGTGGTACATCGCCAGTGTTGCATCAAATTTTTTGAAATCGCCTGCTCCGAAAAATCCGTCTGCAGGATAAGGTCCCAGGGCGATAATCCCCTCATCATTAGCCTGTTTAATTGCGGGGATAATAATGCGGTTCTCCTCGTCGCCAATAACACCTCCGTCACCGGCATGGGGATTAAGTCCAAGAACAGCAATACGGGGTTTACGAATGGAAAAATCCTCCAATAAGGTTTTATGCAAAACCCTTAAGTTACTCAAAATACTTTCTTTTGTAATTGCCGCAACCACCTGACTTATTGGAATATGTCCTGTAACAACACCGATTTTCAGAAAATCACTGATCATCAGCATCAGGCAATTTTTTGTACCGAATTCCTTTGCAAAATATTCAGTATGGCCGGGAAATTTAAAACTGTCAGATTGAATATTTTCCTTATTGATAGGGGCAGTCACGATTGCGTCTATTTCTCCCGATTTAAGGTCACGGACAGCAGCCTCAAGAGCGGCAAAGGCAGCCTCACCAGCCATTTTTGTCGATTTTCCCAATTCTACCCTGACCTCGTCATTAACACAGTTAATTATATTCGGACGTTTTGGGTTGGCCTCTTTGGCTGTATTGATTGTGTTAAATGTGAATATTTCATTATCCATTGTTTTCCGATAGTATGCAGCCACCTTTGAGGAGCCATAAACAATCGGAGTGCACATCTCCAAAATCCGGCTATCTGCCAATGCTTTAATAATTATTTCGTAACCGATGCCATTAATATCACCGTGGGTGATCCCCACCTTAATCTTATGTTGCTCCATTCCAAGCCTTTTAATTGTTATTTAACAACCGGTTTATTCAGCGGTTGACTTGTCAAATATAAGGTTTTAATTTGATAATTGTTGACTTAGGAAATCAATCAGAAGTCTTACCCCTGATCCAGTTCCCCCTTTTGTCCGGTAATGATCAGAAGCATTCAGAAAAGCAGGACCGGCAATGTCGAGATGAATCCAGGGATAGTCAACAAAATGTTCGAGAAACTTCCCGGCTGTAATTGCCCCACCCTCGCGTGCTCCAATATTCTTAATATCGGCGATATCCGATTTGATTGATTCACCGTACTGTTCCCACAACGGGAATTCAACAACCCGTTCGCAGACCTTTTCGCCCGCTATTTTTAAGGCCAGAAGGGTCTCTTCGGAGGCATTCCCCATTCCGACGATACCGTGTTGGCCGATTGCCATTGCCGCAGCTCCGGTGAGTGTTGCCACATCGATTACCAATTCGGGATCAAAACCCTTTGCATAGCTAAGTGCATCAGCCAGGATTAATCGACCTTCAGCATCCGTATTTAGTACTTCCACAGTTTTTCCACTATGCATAACGATAACATCACCAGGGGCATAGGCGTTTCCGTCCGGCCGGTTATCGGTCGATGGCACCAGTGCGATGAGGTATAATGGGAGGTTACATCTGGCTGCAAAGTAGAGCACTGCTGCGACCGTAGCTCCTCCGGCCATATCACATTTCATAAAATCCATGGAGTCTTTGGTCGGCTTGAGGCTGAGCCCCCCTGTATCGTAGACCACCCCTTTACCCACCAGTATAATTGGTTTTTTATTTTTAGCCTCTGCCGGTCTCCAGGTCAGCACAGAAAATGTCGGGGGATCTATACTTCCCTGGTTTACAGCCAGCAATCCTCCCATTTTTAAATCCCTGATTTTATCCTTATTGAATATCTCTGTGTCAAACCCTGCGATCTCCCCCATTGCTTTGAAGGACTCAGCCATTTTCACCGAGTTTAGGTGAGATGCCGGTTCATTGACTAAATCGCGGGCAAGAAAAACGGCCTCCACTAAAACAGCGAGGTGATCGACAGTAATTTTAGGAATTAAATCTCCAACAAAGTTTATCTCTTTAAGATTCCAGGGAATTTTAGTCTCTACAGACTGGTATTTCCGGAATTGGTAACTTCCCAGGGCGAGCCCTTCGGCAAGTGCAATTGATCCTTCAGGTTGATCCAATGTAAAAATGAGGTCGATTGTACCAATTTTTTCATTGCTCAATATGGCCGAAATCTCATTCCCTTTTTTCCTGCACTGCTCGAGGAATATTCCTTTTACCTTTGAGTTGTCACTAAAAGCGACAAGGATTAATTCGGTGTATCGGTTAATGATAACGAGATCATTATCTGCCAGTTGTTTTTTTAAATAAGCTTCCTCAAGCTCATTTAATAACAACCCTTCGAAAGATTGACGATTAAAAATCAGGTACACCCTGGCAAAAGATTGCCCTTCTTTGATTGTATTAAACTTGATATTCATAACTACTTTTTCAATTTAAATGCTTCGCTTCCGGCACAATTTTAGATGGCTCAAATTTACTACCTTTATCGCAAATTTTGAGGGTCTATAAAACAGGCAATATGGAACCAGGATTTAGGGTTCATGGAACTTGAAATTTTGGGTGGGCTTTAGCTTTATTGAAAAATATCGTGGAGTTTTCCCTTGTTGATTGGAAAATAGTTATTTTAGTTCCGGCAAGTTTAAATAAGCCAGTACTGGCCAATCAATTGTATAAAGGAGCCTGACTAAAAACAGGAGGCTTAAAAAGAAATATTAAACATTTACAAATAAGGTTATTACCAAACAAAAGTATCATTAATGAGAAAATGGCGGATTGAGGACTCGGCAGAGCTGTACAACATCAACGGATGGGGAATTAATTATTTTTCGATTAATGACAAAGGACACGTTGTTGTAACGCCCAGAAAGAATGGGGTTGAAGTTGACCTGAAAGAGTTAGTCGAGGAGCTTCAGTTACGCGATGTATCAGCTCCGATGTTAATTCGTTTTCCCGATATTCTGGATAGCAGGATTGAGAAAATGGCCAGTTGCTTTAAGATTGCATCTGAAGAGTATATATACAAAGCTCAGAATTTTATTATCTATCCGATTAAGGTCAACCAGATGAGGCCTGTAGTGGAAGAGATTGTGAGTCACGGAAAAAAATTCAATATCGGGCTTGAAGCGGGTTCAAAACCTGAGTTGCATGCGGTAATTGCGATAAATACGGACAATGACTCGCTGATTATCTGTAACGGGTATAAAGATGAAGATTATATTGAACTTGCATTGCTTGCTCAGAAGATGGGGCGTCGGATTTTTCTTGTTGTGGAAAAATTAAGTGAACTTAAATTAATTATAAAGATTGCCAAGCAGTTTAAAATCAGACCAAATCTTGGAATAAGGATTAAACTTGCAAGTTCCGGGAGTGGGAAGTGGGAAGACTCCGGAGGGGATGTCAGTAAATTTGGACTTACCTCCAGTGAGCTGCTCGAAGCGCTTGATATTCTGGAAAAAAATAAGATGAAGGATTGTCTGCATCTGGTTCATTTTCATATAGGAAGTCAGGTCAATAAGATCCGCAGGATCAAAATAGCAATTCGGGAGGCCTCCCAATTCTACGTGCAACTCCACCACAACGGCTACAACATCAGTTTTGTAGACATCGGAGGTGGTTTAGGTGTCGACTATGATGGTACGCGATCTTCAAATAGTGAAAGCAGTGTAAATTACAGTATACAGGAATATGTGAATGATGTAATCTCCACTATGGTTGATGTGAGTGAAAAGAATAATATTCCCCATCCAAATATCATCACCGAATCGGGAAGGTCACTTACCGCCCACCATTCGGTACTGATCTTTGAGGTTCTCGAAGCGACCAGCTTACCGATCTGGGAAGAGGAGGAGGAGATTGATCCCAATGATCATGAATTACTTAAGGAGCTTTTTCAGCTCTGGAATACGCTTAATCAGACCAGGATGCACGAAACATGGCACGATGCTCAGCAGATTCGCGAGGAGACTTTGGATCGTTTTAGTCTCGGTCTGTTGGATCTTCAGACCCGTGCAAAAATCGAACGTCTCTTTTGGTCAATCGCCAAGGAGGTTCAGCAAATGACAAACGGATTAAAACATGTTTCAGAAGAGCTGATCAGCCTTCCTAAATTATTGTCGGATAAGTATTTTTGTAATTTTTCATTATTTCAGTCATTGCCTGATTCATGGGCTATTGACCAGATATTCCCAATTATTCCAATTCAGCGGCTGGATGAGAAACCGGACCGGTCGGCCACCCTGCAGGACATTACCTGCGATTCGGATGGAAAAATTGACAATTTCATCTCTACCCGAAACCTGTCGTACTACCTCCCTGTCCACTCTTTAAAACCAAAGGAGCCCTATTATATTGGAGTATTTCTTGTCGGCGCCTATCAGGAAATTTTAGGCGACCTGCATAATCTTTTCGGAGATACCAATGCCGTGCATGTTTCGGTTGACGAAAAAGGTTACAGTATCGATCAGATTATCGATGGAGAAACAGTAGCAGAGGTACTTGAGTACGTTCAGTACAATCCGAAGAAATTGGTAAGAACTGTGGAAACCTGGGTAACATCTTCTGTGAAATCGGGAATTATTACTGCAGAAGAGGGAAAAGAATTCCTCTCAAATTACCGTTCCGGACTTTATGGTTATACCTACCTTGAGTAATACCCGGAACGTTTAATTAAACGAAATCCAATTTAGCCAGCCGCATTTCGATGATTTTAAAAATCACTGAAATGCGGCTGAACTTTTTATGCCTATTTCCGAAACGATCCGACTAATTTAGATTATCATAAAATCATAGAAAATTCTGTTTACTAAAGGTAACAATATTGACATAATACCTATTAATACAACACTTTTAAGACAATAACTTAAAATAAATAAAATTTGTACGCTAACTAATTTAATATAATAAATATTGAGCTAGAATTATTCGTTGTCGGGAATTTTTAATCCGATCTGGATTAGTCCTGTTAATGCCATATACATCGTAATTATCTAATATTAAACGCATATAACTTACCAATAAATAACTTCAATTTGAATTTTAGAGCTAATTAAACTCATTTCTATTAACTTAAAAATATAAGAATTATTAAGCTAGATAATATCTGGCCTGGCTATAAATTGAAATTTTTATATCATTATGTTAATGTATTAATTTTTACTCATGTAAATTATTTATTTACCTTTTACTTGTTTTCGTAATTTATTTTTACTATATTTGTTTTTTGATTAAATTTATTTTCATATTTTAAATTAATCGCTGATTATTTTTTACACTCCTTTATTTGAAGCCACCTAAGCTTTTCTAAACCTGTTGAATTACCCGTTTCCGGATAATCTATTTTGTTTTGACTAAAAAAGGCTATACAGCCGTATCTTCTCACCTTCAAGTCGAAGAAAAAATATTTTTGATAGGGATTAAGCACTTGATAATGGGTAAATGATCTTCTTTTTATTGCATACCTAAGTATCATAAACTATACTATAATATTATTTATCAATGCATTAATGGATACTGAAATTGATATTAGAAAAAAGCTAACTATTTAGAATCATTATAATCTTGCGGACATTATATGCCATATTAGTTATATATCTACTCTGTAATGGAAACCTGTTATATGGATCAGCAGGTAATGCAGTAAACGAAACTACTAACCCTTCCGGATCGATTTCTCAAAGAATATTAGGATTGGCATTGGCAACTCACAGGCAACTGAATAATAATCAGTCACCTGTAATCACCTACTCAAAAATTGATATCCAGTGTTTTGGTGATTCAACGGGGGTGATTGATATAACTGTATCAGGAACATCCGGTCTTGTAAATTATGATTGGGCTGATGGCATAAAAACCGAAGATCGAACCGGACTAGGAGCAGGCGCCTACACACTAACCGTGACCGATGATAACGGATCGACCTTGCAAACAATTACAATCGATCAACCCGCATCTCCATTATCTGCGCCATTAACGGGGCAGATAAATGTTGCCTGTTTTGGCCAGGCAACAGGTTCTGTGATTATCACACCTGGCGGAGGGACACCACCCTATGTAATCACCCCTTCACAAACCGGATTGGCTACGGGCTTGCATACCTTTACCGTTACCGATAACAACGGGTGTCCGCTCTCCGTTGATGTTACAATCTTTGAACCAGCAGCCCTCTTAACCGCAGTGGTAACCGGGCAGGTAAATGTTGCCTGTTTTGGCCAGGCAACAGGTTCTGTGATTATCACACCTCGCGGAGGGACACCACCCTATGTAATCACCCCTTCACAAACCGGATTGGCGGCGGGTTTGCATACTTTCACCATTACCGATAACAACGGGTGTCCGCTCACTGTTGATGTTACGATCTCTGAACCAGCAGCTCCCTTAACCACAGTGGTAACCGGGCAGGTAAATGTTGCC
>CAIXCY010000086.1 GCA_903918045.1 uncultured Bacteroidia bacterium | reverse complement strand
CATACGCCTGCAAGGGTGATTCAATTCAGAAATGCCATTGAGGCGGGTTTTCCGGGTGCCAGAATCACCTGGGCATTTAGCTGGCTGGCTTTACACGATTCCTCTGCAGCATACACAAAAATAAGAGAGCTTGTTGTGGGGTACCATGAAAAATACGGTGATGAGATTACCTTCATTCCGGGAGCATACTTTGCCAATGCCTATAATTCAACAGATCAGGTTAATAAAGATTTACATGACGGACTGGCAAAGGTGACTGAAATTACGGGCAAAGGATATCGTCCCAAAAGTGTGGTTGCCGGATTTCTGTCGGCAAAAAACCTCGGATTTTTAGCCAGGGAGGAGGGCATCCATGTATGCCAGGGAAATATCTGGAGCCAGTATGCAATAGACAATCAAGATGGAGACGGTTCGGTATGCTACCCTTACTACCCATCAAAGGAACATTTTTGTAAACCGGCCCAAGGAACCAACGACATGATCGACTGTGTAAATCTCGATGGCTGGAGCTGTGATTTTTTAGCAGCCCGCAGAGCAGGTGGCACCGGTGGTTTCAACAGCCGCATGGGGGTTGGTCCTATCGAAACACTTCACAAATATGGAGAAGAGATTGGGGTTAAAGAGATGATCCATACGACTGCAATTCACTTTGATCGCGGATTTGAGTTAAACGGCTTCGCCTGGGTTACAAATTGCTGGGAGTTATCCCTACCCATCAAGGTCTCCGGATTGACAAAATGGCTCTCTGAGATTAAAAAGCGATGGCCTGATACGAAGCTGGTAACCCAGGGGGAATTTGGACTTCTTTGGCGCGATCATTTTAAAACCAACAGTTTCAATTATCGGTTCGAGGAGACCGGTTCCGGAATCGGGGGATCTGATGACGGCATGAAAATAGAGTGGCTTATGAATAAGACATTCAGGCTTGCACTTTTATCTGATACAAAGCAGAACTCGGAGCAACTGGTTATTGATTTTACCCGTTACGATATAACGGTTGAGGAGCCGGTATCAGCAAGTACCCGGAACTGGAGCTTAATGGGTGAAATCAATCAGAAACAAACCCGTTCGCAGGATAAACCAATTCCATTGAGAAATCTTGGCAACGATTCAAAATCTGTTATTCGGAAACTATATCCTGAATTTTTGAATAAATAAATTGAGATTCCTTGGAATTTGAATTGACCGATTGACTAAAAAAGAACCCCAATCCAGTTTCCCGATTAATTCACCTTTAAATAAAGTTGTGTTTCCTTCAGGAAACAGTTAATTTTGAATCATTATACTGAATTAAATGCTTCATAGGTTAGTGTCAATTACTATCAGAATCCAAGTATCCAATAATCCACAACAAGAATTATGAATAAGCTTTTTGCCCTCGTACTGCTTCTTATTTTTGCCGCTTGTACTACGCACCAGGAAACCAAGATTCCCTGCTATGCCTGGACCGATGGCCCCGGGAAATCGACCGATGCCGAATTAAAAGCACAATTTATCGATCTTAAAACCAAGGGAATAGACGGATTGATCTATTCTGCCGGCCAGGAGCCCGAAAATTATATACGGATTGGGAAAATTGCCCGCCAGGCAGGATTAAAGTTCTATACCTGGATTCCAACAATGATTCAAGGGGTAAATCCCAGGCTTAAGAAGGAATGGTATGCAATAAATGGCCGGGGTGAATCTGCTTTCGATAAACCAGCCTATGGAGCTCACTACAAATTTTTGTGTCCAAACCGGGAAGAGGTCTATGAGTTTTTGGCCGATATGTATGGCAGGATTGCAGATATTCCGGAAGTTGACGGGATACACCTTGATTTCATCCGTTTTCCCGATGTAATTCTCGCTCCGGGCTTATGGAAGAAATACGGGCTGGTCATGGACCGCGAATTTCCCCAGTTTGATTATTGTTATTGTGACAAGTGCGTAGCTGATTTCAAGGCAAAGTCTGGGATAGATATCAAACTTGAAAAGGATCCTTCACATGTGGAAGCATGGAAACAATACCGATATGATCTGATTACCAATATGGTGAACAGATTAGCTGCAATGGTACACGCCAAACATAAGGAAATTAATGCTGCAGTTTTTCCGGGTCCGGAATCAGAAGCCAAAAAATTAGTTCGCCAGGAGTGGGACAAATGGGATCTCGATGCCTTTTTCCCCATGAATTATAACGATTTTTACCTCGAAGGGACACCCTGGATCGGTAAGATGTGCAAGGAAGGGGTATCTGCACTTAAAAATAAAAAACCGCTTTTCAGCGGGTTGTTTATCTGTCCTGCACCTGAAAAGAAAATCAGTGAACCCGATCCTGAAAATCATGGCCTTTTGCCCGAAGAGTTGGAAGCTGCTATAAGGGAGTCAATGCAAAATGGCGCAGCAGGAATATGTTTGTTTACACCTGAAAGGATGACTGACAAGGATTGGATTATTTTTGAAAAAGCGATACATACCAACTATTCGAAGAAATAAATACAAAGAAAATTGTGAATTTTATCCAATAAAATAGCCAGGTCTGAGTTGATCTGTTAAAAAACCATGTGTAAATGGTGAATTATTATGCAAAATCAGGAGGTAAAATGGTGTTTTTCTCAGTCGGAATTATTTCTTTTGAAGAAACCGATGAAAAGAAAATTTAAACAATCGCATTAGAGGTTGTTGTGATAATCACCTCCTAAATATGCAAAATCAATTTTCATGGAAGACGACCTGACCTTATGGAGAAAGATCCAAAATAACGATACCGTTGCATTAAAGGAATTGCATAACCGGTATTATTATCAAATGATACTCCATCTTAAGAGAATACACCATAATCATAATGGGTCAGACGAAGCAGTATCCGATTGCTTCATAAAACTTTGGACTAAACGGAGTGAAATTCTGATTGAACGGTCGGTGAGATCGTATCTGTTCCTGATGCTGCGAAATACCTTAATCGATCGTTTACGAAAGAAAAATCAGGTGATCCATCTTGATTCAGAATTTACTCCGGAAGCTACAGACGAACTGATTACAGAAGAGTTGGATGACTTTGCAAAACTGTATGAAGCGTTGCAACGGATGCCACAACAGCGACGCCGAATTTTGGAATTGGCAGCTTTTGATTCGTACAGTTATGGTCAGATTGCCGAAAAACTGCAGATTTCAGTGAACACGGTTAAGACCCAGATGGGAAGAGCTTACCGTTTTCTTAAGGAAGAGCTTGATCCCAAAAGTATTCAGGTCTTATTCATGATGCTCTCCAAGAAATTGATGAATTAGAGAACATCCCCCGGGTTATTGGAAGCCTAATTTTTAAGAATACGGTGCCCCTGAATTCCTCCCTGATAGCAGGTTCAATAACAATAATCGAGTCATTTTTAAATTTCTTCATTTTTCCTTCCAAATTTGCCCATTCCCTGTCACCCTAATTAAATACTTTTTCGTCTTTATACAAAATAGCTATAAATAATGACCGAAGAAAAAGATCCCTTTTGGGAAAAAATAGCCGAAAAATTTCATGGAGAGCTTAGTATTGATGAAGAGGCCGAATTCATCAGGCAAATTGATGATCGCGCCGGCCTCCTTGATTTCAATAAGGCTCAAAAGATATACGACCAACTCACACAAATTGGATTAAAACCTTATCAGGAAAGCGGTAAATCCTGGGAAAAAGTAGAAAGCGGGATTAAAGGGGATCAACTTCGGTGGCTAAAGGTTTTTGTTAAATATGCTGCAATTATTATCGTTGCTTTTATTGCAGGAAATATGATTAAACTTTTCACTCCGGCAGAGAAGGAGATCAGGTATTCTGAAATTAGAGCTCCTCATGGCCAGATGAGCAAAGTAGTGCTCCCCGATGGAACCAGAATCTGGTTAAACTCCGGAACTACAATAAGGTATCCTGACCGCTTTACAGCGGAAAAACGAGAAGTTGCAATTAGTGGTGAAGCCTATTTCGAAGTGGCCAGGATGGATCATAAACCATTTACTGTAACGACCAAAGATTTACAGGTAGCAGTATTTGGAACTTCATTTAATGTCTCAGCATATAATGATGATGAAACAACCTCTGTTACCCTGGTTGAAGGGAAGGTCGAAATTAAAAATACAAATGGAAAAACTATTACAGAGCTTAATCCCGGGCAGTTGGCTGTAAAAAATAAAAAAGACACCCTCACTTCAGTAAAAAATGTTGAAACCAGTTTTTATAAAGCATGGATTGAAGGGAAGATCTATTTTGATGATCAACCTCTAAATCAAATAGCGGTTAAATTAGAGCGATGGTTTAATGTGGATATTGAAATTGCAAATGACCGACTTAAATCCTATAAATTTACAGGTACAATCCTGAAAAATAAACCATTGGACCAAATTATGCAGGCGCTTGAGTTGCTCGCTCCGATAAGATTTATACACCAGGTTAATGCAACCGGAAAAGATAAAATAACTATCTACAAACGAACTTAAAACAGAATGCCTATGAAGTAATATCACTAATAAAAAGCGGTGAAGATGTTCGTACCATCTTCACCGCAACAATTGATTCAAACAAACCTTTATTGTCAAATTTAAATCATCCAAATTTATGAAAATGTATCGACTTATCCATGGAGGTGAACGACCATGGACCAAACCTCTGCGTATTATGAAACTAACTGTAATTCTGCTATTTGCAAGCATGGTGGGAATGAGTGCCAACTCTTATTCACAGAACACCAAGCTCAATTTATCGGCAAAGAACTCCTCTTTAATCGATATTTTCAGACTCATTGAGGATCAAAGTGAATTTTATTTCTACTTTAACAAGGAAGAAGTAAAAGCCAAAGAAACAGTTTCCGTTGATGCCAGGGATGCCATTGTTACGGAAATCCTGGATCAGGTATTATCCAAAACCGGATTGGAATACCGGGTAATCGACCGCTATATTGTGGTCAAGCAGAAAGGGAGTGCCGACCCTGAAATGACCATGCAGCCCGACCATCGGGTTAGTGGAAAGGTGACCGACCAAACCGGAGTTTCACTCCCGGGGGTTTCTGTATTTATTAAAGGAACGACAACCGGAACGATCACCGATAATGATGGAAAATTCCAGCTTAATATCCCGGCAGATGCAAAAATAATCGCCTTTTCGTTTGTGGGTATGGAGTCTCAGGAGATTGCACTTGCAGGCAAAACAAATTTTGATGTTGTTCTCAATCAATCAAGTATTGCCATCTCCGATGTGGTCGTTACAGCTTTGGGTATAAAGCGTGAGAAAAAAGCACTGGGATACTCAGTAGGAGAGGTGAAATCAGAGCAGATGACACGTGTGCCTCAAAAAGATATACTAGGGGCTTTGCAGGGAAAAATGTCAGGGGTGAAAATCACCAATACATCGAACGATGTTAACTCCGAAACCTTTGTAAACATACGTGGAGTAACATCTCTTGCCGGCAACAACAATCCGCTGGTTATCATTGATGGGGTACCTGCCGGGGATCAAAAGGTATTAAAAGATATCAGTCCCGAAAACATTGAGAGTGTCACAGTATTAAAAGGTCCAAGTGCGGCAGCACTTTACGGATCACGCGCCGGAACCGGAGTTATCCTGATCACCAGTAAAACGGGCAAGAAGATACAAAATGGGATCGGTGTAGATGTAAGTGTCGGATCAACCTATTCGATTCCCTATAAATATATGAAGCTTCAAAACAGGTTTACTACAGGTATCAGTGGTGTTTTAAATGAAGCCTCTTATCAGCAATGGAACGGACCTGAAGCAGGTGCCTCAGCCATTCAGTATAATACAAACGGAGTTGCTCAGCCGCTGAAATTTTACAATAATGCCCTTCAGGATTATTTTGGAACAGGGGTAGAAATGGTTTACAATGCAAGCGTAAATGGGTCATACGACCGTGGAACTTACCGGGTTTCAATCTCCCACCTGGATGCAACAGGGGTATATCCCGGTGTGAATTTAAACCGCAACGGTGTGAACTTAGCTGTTACATATGATATTACGAAAAAAGTAAAGATATCTGCGAATTTGGATATCGAAAATCCAAATTCGGATAACTTTCCCGTCAAGAACGGTGGAGATAGTCAGTATATGGCAATCTACCAGACACCTCCCCACGTAAATGTCAACGATCTTAAAAATTACTGGAAAACTCCGAATGTCCTTCAAAAGGGTGTAAGTACAAATTATGACAACCCATGGTTTGCTGCGTATGAACTTAAGGACGGATTCAACCGTCTGAGAGCTATCGGAAACCTGAAACTTGACTATCAGATTCTGACTGACTTGAAGGCAATGGCTCGCTATTCATTTAGCAGCAATGACAATAAAAGAACCTACAGGCAGCCCTGGGCCAGTTATGGCGGTGATGGTGGTGGAAATAACACACCAAATGGTCTGTTTAATGAGCAAATCGATAATCAGCGGGAGATGAATGCCGATTTCCTTGTTTCGTATACCAAAAAGATTGGGAAATTTCAAATTGACCCTTCCATCGGAGGTAACCTGATGAGGCAAAACAGTTATTCGATGTATGGAGGTGGCAGCAAACTTGTTTTACCCGGTTTGTATACCCTATCAAATGTTGACAGAGGAAGCTTGACTTATTATGACTATACCTACAAGAAAAATATTTATAGTGTCTATGGTCTTGTTAACATGAGTTATAATAATATGATCTTCCTGGATGCTACTGCCAGAAACGACTGGTCAAGTACACTTCCTGCCGCTAACAGATCCTATTTCTACCCATCGGCATCGTTAAGTGTTTTAGTTAATGAGATGGTTGAACTGCCATCTGTTTTCTCTTTGCTTAAACTCAGAACAGGTTTGTCACAGGTTGGTAAGGACACTTCGCCTTATGCTATTGCAACGATTCTGAACCAGGGAACCTGGGGTCCCGGGACAACTTATTCGGTACCGGGCAGTTTACCGAATGTTAACCTGAAACCAGAGATCGCCAAGTCGTTTGAGATTGGTACCGATATCTCTTTCTTCAAAAACCGTTTAGGTGTAGACTTTACCTATTATAAGGTTCAGAACAAAAACCAGATTTTGAATGCATCCACAGCATCCATGTCCGGATATAATTCAGCAACTATTAATGCAGGGAATGTTGAGAATACCGGTATTGAAATCGGAATTAATGCTGTTCCTGTAAAAACCAAGGATTGGACGTGGGATATGAATGCCAATTTCACGAAGGAGAGAAGTAAACTGACCGAATTGACCCCGGGTATTAAACAGTTCCTATGGTGGGCTAGCCGCGAAGTTTATGCATGGACCAAAGTTGGCGACTATGTAGGTACGTTCTACGGCACTGATATGAAGCGGGTTCCGGATGGTCCTTATAAAGGATGGGCTTTACTCGATGCAAACGGCAAATTGCAGAATGGCCCTGCCGGAGGAGATAAAATCGGCAGCTACATGCCCGATTTCATGGTGGGAATGCAGACAAGCCTAAGCTATAAAAGCTTCTCGCTCTCGTTAAGTTTTGACTGGAGACAAGGGGGTAAATATATGGATGAAACAACGATGCGATTGGCCAGAGGTGGAAAAGTGGAGTATTACAAAACTCAAGGGGATAAAAGCGCCAGCACATTCTCAGGTATCCTTGATAACAACTCCTTCAAGGGTGACATGAATGCATTGGCCAGCGAGATCAAATCTAATCCGGCCAAATACCAGAACAATGTCTGGGTAGGCGGACGGACAGCAGATCTTGGCGGATTTGCTTACCCTGCAGCCGGAACAAACGAAGGGGCCTTCTTTCCAGGCGTAATATCGGATGGCGCAGGCGGTTATAAAGAAAATTTTGGAGCAGCCGGAACAAAGATTATCAAAGCCTATGATGTCTTTCAACCAACAGGCGGATACTTTTATCTTGACCAAAAAACGGAATGGGTTCACGATGCTACTTTTGTTAAACTCCGCGAGATTGCTCTCTCCTACACACTTCCCGTTCCATGGGCCAGAAAAGTGGGGGCGCAAAACATCATCCTCTCCGGATTCATGAAAAACATCCTTCTTTATGCAGCTAACGGAACTAACCAGGATCCTGAGGGCATTTACAATCAGAACCCCAGCGGCACTCAAATGCAGGGATTCGTCCTATGGAACGGCTCGCCGATCATCATGCCTACCGGTTTTAAAATCAATGTCACCTTCTAAAATCGAAAGAGATGAAAAAATTTCAATTTAACTCGAAAAAGATGAAAAATCTTAAACCTATATTTTTCAGCATTATCGCAGCAGTAAGCTTGCTGATAACGTCCTGCCAGGATCTCACCGAGATCAATAAGAGCCCCAATCAACTAAATGCCAGCGATATTAATATAAAATATGTCCTCACATCGGTGCTCTCAAGTTCTTCTTCAAACTATATTCGCGGACATGCATACGGAAATACAATTACATTGTCCGAGGCTGTTCAATACATGCAGAGGGACTATATCGATTATGCAGGCACCAATAACTTTGGATGGACTGCGGTAAATTTCAGCGCTTTCAATTCATCACTGGTTAATAGCCAGTATATGGTTGATCATGCTCAGGGAGAAATACTGGAAGGCAACCAAAAATTCTATACGGCTACAGGGCAAATTATGCGCAGTTTTTGGTATGGTTTCTACACTTCACTTTGGGGAGACATCCCTTATTCTGAAGCGATGAAAGCGGCAAGCGGAAATTTCACCCCCGTTTATGATGCTCAAATCGATATCTTTAAAGGGATATTAGCCGATTTGAAATCAGCCAATGATCTTTTATCAACCGTAACAACAGTTGACGGTGCTTCTTCTGCAGATCTTATGTTTCAGGGTAATGTACTAAAGTGGAGACAATTTGCCAACTCTTTACGATTACGTTATTTGATGAGGCTTTCTGAAAAAACAGCAGAAATGACTACGGCAGGTGTCGATGTTAAAACTGAATTTAGTACAATGGTTGGAAATAGTTCAACCTACCCAATTTTTACTTCAAGCAGTGACAATGCCTCCATCCCTTATATCGGAACCGATGCCACCAATGGATGGTATGGTGGCCCTCTCGACTGGGGTAACCGATCGGAATACTATCGCCGCAAGCCATGTGCTACATTTGTTAATGCAATGAAAAATGGCAGGGATCCACGTTTGACAACTTTTATACGCCCTGTCGATTCCCAACTGAAGGTTAGCCCAACCGCAACAGGTTATGTGAAACAAGGTGACGGACAAATCATCCTGAATGTTTCACCCTCCCAGGTTGGCAATACGGTAATCGACACAGCAAAATACGTTGGTTTACCTCCGGCTATGGGATCTCCAGACCTCTATAATCTTTCGAATCTGACAAATTTCAATTCCCTCAAGGCTCTTAATTCAGCTATTTATATTGATGCGGCAGCTAATCCCAATGTGTCATACCTTGCCGACAAATACGCTCAGGATAAGAATGATGTAGTAAAATCAGTTTTCATGAGTTATGCAGAGCTCAATTTTATACTCGCAGAAGGGCGTCTGAAAAACTGGATCAATACGGGCTCAGCAACAGACTATTACCTGGCAGGAGTTGCAGCGAGCATGCGTCAATACAATATTGCCGATGGGAGCGTAACGGTTTATAGCCCCGGCAATCATGCCTTAATCCCCTATTCTGAAAGTACATTTATGGGAAATCTGTCCAGTAATTTCAGCGCCGCGGCAAGCGATGCCGAAAGATTAAAACTGCTGATGACCCAAAAATGGCTGGCCTGTTTCATGACCCCTGAATTCTGGTTCGACTGGCGCAGAACGGGGCTTCCTAATTTTGGAGCCAATTTAATCTCTGCTAATAACGGGTCTAAAATACCGATACGGTATATTTATGGTGCCGATGAATCCGTTTTAAATGGACCAAACAATACCGCAGCAATTGCAAAATTAGCTCCGGCTGAAAATACCCAATGGAGTAAAATGTGGCTCTTACAAGGAACAAATGCTCCCTGGTAGAATCGATAATCAGATGACCTAATCGCTGATTATTGGACTATTCAGTAATGTTTAGTACCATTCATTTGTTTTTATTGCAAACCACACGACCGGGATAGTTTCATAGTGCTATCCCGGTTTTTTTTATAAAAGATTCTGCTATCTTTGAATATATTTTTTGATACTATCCCCTCACCCTTCATGTTTGGGGGTCGACGCACCTGCGGCACCTTATCTTTAAAATTCTTACTAATGGGAAAAGCTATCTCGGTCCTGTTTTTATTAGGACATCTTACATTTGTATCCTGTGATTCACGGATGTCGGTAAAAGAGAATAAAGGCCAGCTCATAATCTGTGATGACGGAAAACCGGTACTTCAATATAATTACAGGACAGTTTATGAGAAAGATGCCATTGATACCCTCGCAGCCAATCACTACCTCCGCCTGAAAAACGATACTTTCATGGCAAACCCAAGTATTTATGCGGTTGCTCGCAGTAATTATATCCATCCAATTTACGGCCCGAAGGGCGAAATGCTCACGCGGGACTGGTCAAAGGATCATCCTCACCATCGTGGAATATACTGGGCATGGCCTGAAGTAGATTTCGGCTCCAAACGGGGAGACCTTCATGCCCTACAAATCGTTTTTGCACGACCTACCGGGAAAATAAAACATCAAAGCGGTCCGGTATTTGCCCAGATCGAGGCTGAAAATGTCTGGATGTGGAAAGATAGCATCCCTATCGTCCGCGAGGTGGCCATCATCCGCGCCTACCGGGAAATAAACTCAGGACGGATTATTGACCTTGCCTTCCGGTTTGTCGCACTCAGGGACAGCATTACAATCGCCCGCCGGGGCACCGAACATTACGGCGGGCTCAATGTAAGAATGCAAACTCCGAAGCAACAAAAAATATCCACCTTTACAGATACAGCTATCGTAGTTCCCCGACGCGCATGGTCCGACCTTAGCGGGTTATTTACCGGAAACAACAATTTATCCGGGCTTATGGTCATGCAACATCAGAAAAATCCCGATTATCCGGGCGACTGGGTCCAATATCCTGACCTTTCGTGGTGTCAGCCAACATTTCCGGCATCGGGAACACGTTATCCGTTGCCAAAGGGTAAATCACTGATTCTTAGGTTCAGATTATTTGTCCATTCAGGATCTTTACCCGATCCCAAATTAATAAATTCACTTTGGGACAGTTTT
>CAIXCY010000085.1 GCA_903918045.1 uncultured Bacteroidia bacterium | reverse complement strand
TATTACCAATGGTGATGGTGATATTGCTCTTGTACTCGCCCGCTCGGAAGAGGGGACACGCGACGGCCGTGGTCTGTCAATGTATGTTTACGACAAACGCAACGGGGGTGTTTCGGTTCGGCGAATCGAACATAAAATGGGAATCATTGGCTCACCCACCTGTGAACTGGTGTTTAAAGATGCACCTGGGGAATTAATCGGAAACCGGAAAATGGGTCTTATCAAATATGTAATGGCTCTGATGAACGGTGCACGTCTTGGAATTGCTGCTCAGGCAGTGGGAATCTCCGAAGCAGCGTACCGCGAGGCACTGCAATACGCCAAAGAACGTGCCCAGTTTGGAAAGACAATTATCCATTTCCCTGCTGTTTACGAGATGCTTTCGGTGATGAAGGCAAAACTCGATGGTTCCAGAACACTGCTTTATGAAACAGCCAGATTCGTAGATATTTATAAAACCTACCAGCATATTTCCGAAGAACGAAAGCTCACCACCGAAGAGCGTGATGAGATGAAAGAGTACCAGCGTTTAGCTGATATCTTTACTCCGCTCGTCAAGGGGATCACCTCTGAATATTGCAATCAGAACGCTTACGACGCGATTCAGATCCACGGAGGCTCCGGATTTATGAAAGATTACGCTGTCGAGAGGATCTACCGCGATGCACGTATCACCTCAATATATGAAGGTACTACGCAACTTCAGGTTGTTGCTGCAATCAGAGGGGTTACCACCGAAGGTTATCTGAAACAAATTCGCGTCTATGAGAAACAGGAGTTAAGACCTGAACTTGAAAAATACAGACGTGTCTTAATCTCCTTAACCTGGGATTTCGAAGAGGCTGCTGAAAAAGTTGTCAATGTAGGAGATCCTGAATTCATCGATTTCCACGCCCGCCGACTGGTTGAAATGGCCGGTTACATCATCATGAGCTACCTGCTCGTTCTGGATGCCAACCGCGATCTTGAATATTCACGCTCGGCTCAGAATTTTAATAAGATGGCTAAGGGGGAGGTCAAAGCCCGCGCCGAATTTATCCGGGCATCATCGCTCGAAGATATCGGCCATTATAAATATTAAAACCTGGTCGGTTTTAAATTATTATTGTAGAGACGGTGCATGCATCGTCTCTACCTATTTTATATCGATTAATTCATGGTTTCCCGGTAGGGTAAAGAATCACAAACGCGGTCTATTATTGAGTTTATGTAATTAGAAATAAATTACATTAAATAGGAAAGGTTTGATTTAAACAGGAAAAATGAAAATAATTTCTTTGCTCTTTTGTATTCCCTTATTAATGTTTGTTTTAAAATCCTCTGCTGTAGAGACGGAAGGATTAAAGGGTAAACCACAAATTGGCATAACATATTCATCCTTTGGCTCGAATGATCTGGTCGGCTTTGATAAAATGATCGGAGGTGCCAGTTATCAGGGAAATGGATTTTTCACGCTTGGAATAACATACCTGTATCCAATAAACAAAACCTTCGATTTTGAAACCGGGATTGAGTATTCTAAACATAGTATTATTATTGAGCCTTATTTGCCACTCATTTATCATGGTAAACCGGTTTTTATCGATTTTTCCTTATTTACTCTCCCCGCAACACTCCGGGTTACTTTTCTAAAATACTTTTTCGTAAATGGAGGGTTGTTTCTTGGCTTTGGCGGAGGTAACTCCACCTCAGTGGCTAATCAAAATGGAGTAGGGATTAATCTTGGGCTAGGTTTGAAATATGATTTTAAAAGGAACCTTTCACTTTTTGTAAATCCTTATACGAAGGTACATTCCTTAATACCTTTTACATCGGTTGAAGCCAGGCAGCGTCTTTTTGAATCGGGTTTCAGATTCGGCATTTTAATCAGGCTGCATCCCTAATTGTTCCTTTTAAACCGGTCGCAGAAACAGTGGTGAATCTATGTTGAAGTATAGATTCACAGGTCCCAAGTCTTGTGTATCTAAAAATAAATCAAGCCGACCGTCCTTTCCCGACTGGCTTGCCACGATCAAACTAAATTTCATTTATCATTTATGCAATATTATTGGTGTAATTATAGTTAATATTCTTTATTATGGTTATTTTATTTTACATCATGGAAAGATAGTTGACTGTGATAAATTGTTTTTACCATATTTTGGTTATTTTTGACAGTCTATATCTTTGTTTCAAACACATAAAACTAAATATTCCGGGATTCTCCCTAATTCTGGTTTGTTTGAACCAATGGATTCAATATTAAAATAATGAATGATCATAGTATGACTGTGGATGAACTAATCAGGGAGGTAGATGCCCTAAAGCAGGAGGTTGATATTCTGAAAACTTCGCTTG
The DNA here is from genome assembly GCA_903918045.1 of uncultured Bacteroidia bacterium. Taxonomy (GTDB): domain Bacteria; phylum Bacteroidota; class Bacteroidia; order Bacteroidales; family Prolixibacteraceae; genus JAAFHB01. The sequence goes on along the minus strand of CAIXCY010000085.1, from coordinate 1,484 downwards.
ACAGGGAAGTTACCGCGCGGAATAAAGTTGAGAATGATTTAGTACAAAGTAAGGCGTGGAAAAAATCATTGTTTCAAAGCAATCATTCTGTGATACTGATTGTTGATCCGGCTTCCGGAGCGATTGTCGAAGCTAATCCGGCAGCCAGTCATTATTATGGCTGGACTCACACCGAGCTTTGCAGCAAAAATATATCGGATATTAATACCCTGACCCCCGAAGAAATCAGACAGGAGATGCAGTTGGCAAAAGCTGAAAAGAGAAATCATTTTCTCTTTAAACACCTTTTATTCAATGGCGAAATTCGGGACGTGGAAGTTTTTTCCGGTCCGATCCGATTCAATAATTCAGACTTGTTATATTCTCATATTCAGGATATTACTGACCGATTAAAATCGGGTGAGAACCTGCGCCAAAGCAGCCAAAAATGGGAGGCCATCATTTCTACTTCAACCGATGGAATCGGTATGGCTTCGCTGGATGGTAAAATCCAGCTGCTATCAGATAAAATTGCAGTAATGTATGGTTATACTCCGGAGGAAAAGAATAATTATATCGGGAGTTCTTTTCTTGATTTTATTGATCCGGCCTACCAGGAGGCATTAATTCAAAATCTTCAGAATCTGCTTGAAGGGAGAGTAGGCAGCAAAGTCAGAGAGTATCTTGGAGTTAGAAAAGATAAAAGCAGATTTTATGTCGAATTGAATTCCTCCGTTTTGTACGATGGGAACGGAAACCCGGAGAGTGTCCTCTATTTCCAGCGTGATATCTCGGAACGAAAATTAGCTGAGAATACGTTGCAGGAGAGTGAAAGAAAGTTCAAACTTATAATTCAATCACAAGCAGAAGGGATCGGTGTCGTAAATCAGGATGAAATTTTCGAATTTGTAAATCCTGCTGCTGCCAAAATATTTGAAACCACTGTTGAAGAGCTAACCGGAAGCTCATTGTATGATTTTTTAAGTCAGGATGAAATATCAAAAATCAATCATCAAACTGCCAGTCGCAGGGATGGAAAAACGAATGATTATGAACTACAGATTGTTACAAAATCCGGAACTACAAAGTATATTGATGTAAGTTCATCCCCAAAATTCGACGATAACAATATCTATATTGGTGCCTACGGAATTATTCGGGATATCAGCGACCGTAAACTGGTGCAGGAAGCATTAAAAGAGAAGAGTGCCCTGCTTAGCAATCTGATCATCAATATGCAGGAGGGAATCCTTCTCGAGGATTCGAAGCGGACAATTGTTCTGACGAATCAGTTATTTTGTAACATGTTTTCAATTCCGGCCCCACCTGAGGCCCTTTTTGGAGCCGATTGTTCCGATTCTGCTGAACAAAGCAAGGGCCTTTTCAAAAATCCCGAACAATTTGTCACACAAATTTTAAAGATACTGGCCGACAAAAAAGCAGTCCTTAATGACGAACTTGAGCTGGCCGATGGCCGCTATTTTGAGCGGGATTACATTCCAACC
>CAIXCY010000084.1 GCA_903918045.1 uncultured Bacteroidia bacterium | reverse complement strand
CGCCATCCCTTCCCATCTCTCTATTAATTAGACCATCTGTCATTGCGAGGAGCTCTACAATAATTTTAGCGAAATGATTGACATCCTGAGCAACGAAGCAATCTATACTCCGGGTTTGCTTTTCCTGAGTTACTATAATAAAGCAATATTACATCTTTAGTACGACATTCATTTATTCTCAATAATTAATTCTTTGTGAACCGGTATACCTTAACTGAATGAGGCGGGATTTTGATGTAGATTGTTGTCTTATCCAGTTTCACCTCCTTATGTTCCCATAAATCGCGTACCTTATAGTCCTGCAATTTGTATGGTTCTGTTGACCAATAGTCATCGTTGGATTTCAGAAGTACCGTAAAATCAACCTGAACTGTTTTTTCCTCGTCACTGCGGTTCAACAGGCAGGCTGCTTTTTCGTTGTTCGCCAGTTTTTTAATCCAGATTTCATAATCACCGTTGTCACGAAAGCAAAAGCCTTGTTTTCCGAGTTTGTCCTGGTCCAGGGCAATAATCTCACTATTGGTAAGTATTTCTTTAGTCTCGGGAGACATGGTTCCCAAATCGTTTCCTGCTATTAACGGGGCAGCGAGCATACACCACAACGAAAAATGGGTTTTGTACTCCTCATTCGTCATTCCTCCGTTTCCAACTTCGAGCATATCGGGATCGTTCCAGGAGCCAGGGCTTGCATATTTTGCAAGATCACGCTCCTTGTCGAGGATGTTGATCATTGAATCCCAACGATCTACGATATCTTCTGTGGTGCGCCACAAATGGCCAACTTTATTTGCCCATTCCCAGGGTTTAGCTGTCCCCCATTCGCACAAACTAAAAACAATAGGCCGTCCTGCAGCATGAAGAGCGTCCCTCATATTGGCATAGGAGGAGCGCGCCTCCTGGGTAGTGGTGTTACACCAGTCGTATTTCAGGTAGTCGACCCCCCAGCGGGCATAGGTTCTGGCGTCCTGATATTCGTGGCCAAATCCTCCGGGACGTTCCTGGCAGGTTTTGGTTCCGGCACATGAATAGATCCCGAATTTTAAACCCTTGGCATGGATGTAATCGGCCAGATTCTTGATTCCATTGGGAAACCGGTCCTTATCTACTACTATTTCTCCGTTTTCATCCCGGGCCACCTGCCAGCAGTCGTCTATGACAATATATTCATAACCTGCTTTTTGCATGCCACTGGAAACCATCTCATCAGCCATCTGTTTGATAAGTTTTTCGCTTACGTTACAGGCAAATTTATTCCAGCTGTTCCAGCCCATCGGAGGTGTTTGGGCCAGCTGGTCAAATTTCTGGGCAGAGAGGCTAAAGGAAATCAGCCCCAAAAGGATGAATAAAATCGGGTTTTTCATAGTTTGCAATTTAGTTCAGATTTTATGTAACGATTTAATTGTGTGAAGGATATGGATAAAAACAAGGCGCTCCACCTTCAACAGAAGAAGGTGGAGCGCAAAGTTAATTAATTATAATAACTATTTTCCTCCGGCATAACCAGGATTCTGCTTAATTGATCCCCCACTGTTATCGATTTCAGTCTGAAGGATAGGCATTACCCGATTGGTTGCCTGCACGTAGGTCCGTTTTGGTTTGTATCCACCCTCAGCTGGTAAGGCGTTGTAAACCTCTTCTGCCAGGCCCCAGCGGACAAGGTCAGTATGACGGTCACCACCTTCGAAGGCAAGCTCCATACGGCGCTCATACATAAGATCGGTAAATGTTGGAGAGGCAATTGAAGGAAGTCCTGCACGGTTACGAACCAGATTTAGACTTGCAGCAGCGGCAGAAACACCAACACTGCGGTTAGCGGGACCACCACCATTTAGCATCATTGTAGCCTCTGCATGAATTAACAGCACGTCAGCATATCTCATCGCAGGGACATTTAAACCTGCTGCCCAACCTGTATATCCATCTTTGTAAGGTGCATTGTATTTCACACAAACTACGGGCGACTGGTTGTTTGGCGCCTGAAGCGTATCCGTTGCTCCGTTATAGGTAATCACATCTGAATACCTTTTTGCTACTGTAGCCGCTTTTCGAAGGTCACCTGGCTGGTAGGAATTATAGAAAGCAAGGGTAGCGCTTACCAATCTCCATCCTTCGCCGATTGGCTCATCATGACGTCCGTTCCAAACATTATTTGGCAGCATGAGTACCGGGGTGATAGGATATTCACCCAAACGTGCTCCAAGACCCCAAAGGATCTCGCTGTCGTTTTCATGAGGGATAGTGAATACATCAGCATAATTGGCTGTGAGTGATGCGCCTGTGACCTGCTCTGCAGCATTTTTTGCTTCAGCCCATTTGGCTTCGTGTGCATATACTTTTGCGAGCATTCCCCATGCAGCACCAAGACCCGGACGACCTTCTTCATGTGATTGTGAGAGTTGTGTAGTGGCGTCTTTTAAACCTTTTTCAATTACTGCCCATGTTTCAGCTTCTGTTTTTCTGGTCAAGGCTGCAGTAGGATCAGTAGAACTATAGATCGGAAGTCCGCCATAGCGTATTGTAAGCTGATAGTATGCAAAAGAGAGAAGGAAATTGGCTTCACCCAGGATTCTTTTCTGCTGTGCGGCATCCATACTGATATTTGGCACATTGTTTAGCACGTCGGTTGCCCGTTTAATGGTCTGATAATATTCGCCATAAGAGAGCCCGCAAAGGTCGCCTGTCATATTGTTTTGTGTGGCCCTGAATTCAGTCATGGCAATGTAATCCCCATAACCGTTGTCATTCATGTACGCATTATCACTGAAGCATTCAAATCCGCACCAGTCTTCTCCACCAAGAGCTTCCTCACCCTGTAGTGGAACATAGACACCGGCAAGGGCCGCTTCAGCTTGTGCTGCAGTTTTCCAAAACGCGGCATCAGTAAATACGTGAGGTTCTTTTTTCAGGAAATCCTTCCCGCACGATGCCAGGAGGAGCACCAGTAATATTGGGATATATTTTTTTATAGTATTCATAACGAGATAGAATTAAAAGTTAAAGTTAACACCGAGTAAGAAGGATTTTGTTTGTGGATAATTACCCGTATCAACGCCAAAGATGTTGCGGCTGAAATCACCATAAGCACCTACTTCTGGATCAAAACCGGTATATTTTGTGATTGTGATCAGGTTCTGAACGGTCAGGTAAACGCGAAGTTTCTGAATCTTCTCGCCAATAAGGTTTTTATTAAAGGTATAACCAATGGTGAGGTTTTTCAAACGGGCATATCCGCCATCCTCCAGATAAAGGGTACTGTATGCCTTGTTATTGTTTGGATCGGTAACTGTAACACGTGGTACAGAGGCGTTGATATTCTGAGGAGTCCAACGATCGAGAATTGCAGGAGAGTTGTTATAGCCTGTTCCCTGCATAAATTCACCACCGAGTTTAAGACCGTTAAAAATCTTATTTCCTGAGCTTCCAATCCATAGCATGCTGATATCGAATCCTTTATATTCGGCGCTGAAATTCACAGAATAGGTAAAGGCTGGAAAACTGCTTCCTGCATTAAAACGGTCGTCTGAGCTGATCTGACCATCATGGTTTCTGTCTTCAAATTTAACATCACCGGCAACGGCACTCGGTTGGATTCTGTTTCCGTTTGCATCCTTGTAGTTTTGTGCCTCTGCATCTGATTTAAAGATCCCCAATGCATTCAGGACATAGAAGTGACCGATTGGCTGACCCTGAGCAATACGTCCAACATTAAAGTTTTTGTAGTTGGCAGCAAAGATCTCTTTGGAACCTGCAATACCAAACGATACCAGTTTGTTGTCAACATGAGCCATGTTTGCCGTTATGGCATATTTAAATTCATGATCTCTGTTCCTGTAAGTTACTCCCATATCAAACCCTTTGTTGGATACTTTTCCGGCATTACGGAAAGGGGCACTGCTCACTCCAAGGGATGAAACGAGCGGAACCTGAACAAGAATGTTATCGGTCTCTTTGTCGTAGTAGTCAGCCGTAAAAGTAAGACGGTCGTTGAGGAAGTTGGCATCAATACCTAAGTCACTCTGTGTGGTTACCTCCCACTGAATACTTGGATTTGAATAGCTATTCTGAGCAACAGCGGTATAGGCTACCCCACCGAGTGTTGGTGAGCCTGTGCTTCCAATTGTACTGTAATATTGGTATCCCGGAATTTTGTCATTACCCAGCTGACCCCAGCTTGCACGAAGTTTTAAATCTGAAACCGTGTTGGTTAAACCGCTAAAGAAGTTTTCTTTTGAAATTCTCCAGCCTCCTGAAACAGATGGGAAGGTACCCCAACGTTTGCTTTCGGCAAACTTGGAAGAACCGTCTGCACGCATGTTGGCAGCGAAAAGGTATTTATCCGAAAATTCGTAGCTCACCCGGCCGAAATATGACATTAAGGCGTTATCTCCAGCACTTCCGCTTGCATGGCTTGGAAAACTTGTAGCATTATCGAGGTAACGCAGTGATGGGCTCTCGTCGGTGAAATCCTGGGCACCGGCACTCATCCAGTCACTATGGTCAGCTTCCATTGACATACCTGCCAACGCTGCAACATGGTGTTTATTCATCCGTTTGTCAAATGACAAGGTGTTATTCCACTCGTACTGGTAGTAGTTGCTATAACTCTCGCCGATCGAATTGTGATTCATCAAGCCACGACCACCACCCTTGGCAATCGACTGAAAGCTTTTACCATGTGAATAACCGGAAGTATAACCAATGTCAGATTTCAGTGTAAGCACATTAAAAAGCTTATATTCAAGATACATATCGCCACCAACTGAAGTTCCGTAATTCCGGTTGTCCTTTACATTGAGCGAAGCCACAGGGTTTGGAAAGTCACCTGTTGGAGTTCCATAGATTAAATTGGCTTTATCGGTCCAGACCGGAGTGTTACGCATACTGAACATGGCAGAACTGAGTACGCCATCATAACCTCCGCGTGTATCGGCACCCTTTTGTTCAGAGGCAACGAGTGAGAAGTTTTCCCCAAAGGTCAGGTTCTTCGCAATTTCATGCTGGCTGTTAAAACGTAAATTATATCGTTTGTAGTAAGTTGCTAAAACAATTCCCTCATCATTAAGATATCCAAGGCTAAGAATATAGTTTGATTTTTCACCACCGCCCTGAATGCTAAAGTCGCTATTGGAGATTGTTGCAGGTTTTAATACCTCTTTAAACCAATCGGTACGGGTAACCGCATTCTGGGGATCGTTGTAATAAGCCCAGATCGATTCAGAAGTTGGAGTTCCATCATTTGTCAAGGCCTCCTTGTGAATCATATTCCGCTGAGCAGCATCCAATGAAGATGGCATTCTCCAAACCGACTGGGTGCCCTGACTGGTGTTGAAAGAGACAGTTGCTTTTTGGTTTCTTTTCCCTTTTTTGGTAGTTACAATAATTACACCATTGGCACCCCGTGATCCATAGATTGCAGCAGAGGCAGCATCTTTCAGGACTGACATACTTTCAATATCTGAAGGGTTCAATCCTCCAATTCCGCCAACAATTCCATCCACTACATAAAGCGGGCTGTTGTCATTGATAGAACCTGCACCCCTGATCCTGATTTCGACTCCGCCGCCTGGCTCACCCGAATTCTGGATTACTGTAACACCGGCTGCCTGTCCCTGCAATGCATGTGCAACAGACTGGGTAACTCCCTGATTTAATTTTTCAGGAGAAACCGTTGCAACTGAACCTGTAAGATCGGCTTTCTTCTGGGTGCCATATCCAATCACTACAACATCATCAAGCTTTTTAATGTCTTCCCTCAGGACAACATTCAGAGCTTTTTGACTTGCAGGCTGTTCAATGGTCGAATAGCCAACAAACGAAAAGGCAATGATCGCCTTGGTATCCGGAGCATCGAGAGAATATTTACCATCGGCATCCGTAACTGTTCCTGTAGTAGTACCTTTCACCATAACTGTTACACCGGGAACAGCATTCCCGTTTGCATCAGTAACCTTTCCGGTAACTTTTACAGGCGCTGCACTGCCTGGATTTCCGGAAATACCTTGCCCTGAACGTGCACTGGCCGGGGCTCCGGGTGAGAATACAACAGCCCCTACAATCAGTAGAAGGACTGCCTGCTTTTTAAAAATTGATTTCCATTTCATGTTAATTAAATCTAGTGATTAATAAATAGTGAGTGTAATTGCAAATATAATTAAAAGCCTTAAAAGTTAAATAGAGTGAAATTTCTCTAAATAACATTTAAAACCTCGGATAGTTTAACAGGACGATGTTCTAAATAAGATTTTTTTGCCGCTAAGGCGATTGCAACCGATTGTAACCCGTCTTCACCTGAGACAGGGAGCGGTAAATTATTTACAACTGCATCGCAAAAGATCTTCATCTCATTGGCATAAGCCTCAAGGTAACGCTCCATAAAGAAGTTCAACGGCAGAGAACCATGAACTCCATCGGCACCAAAGTAGCGGTGATTTTCGGGATAGTTATTATCGGCGCAAGCCATTCCTTTGGATCCGAAGATCTCCACACGCTGGTCGTAACCATAGACGGCTTTTCGGCTATTATCGATAACTCCAATTGCACCATTGGCGAAGGTAAGGGTGATTATTGCGGTATCGACGTCTCCTGCAGCACCGATTGCAGGATCAACCAGAACGGCGGCATTGGTATAAACCTCCGTCACTTCACTGCCTGCTATAAACCTGGCCATATCGAAATCGTGGATGGTCATATCCATAAACATTCCTCCCGAAACTGCACTGTATTCTGCAGGAGGAGGTGCAGGATCGCGTGAGGTAATTTTCAGAATATGAGGGTCTCCAATTTTACCGGATTCCACTAATTGTTTGATTTTCGCAAAATTTGGATCGAACCGGCGGTTGAATCCAACCATTAGCTTCACCCCTGCTTTGGTTACCTCTGCCAGCGCATTTTGGATCACCTCAAGCGAGAGATCCACCGGTTTTTCACAGAAGATGTGTTTGCCGGCTCTTGCAATCTCTACAATATACTGGGCATGGGTATCAGTTGGCGAGCAAATAACGACTGCTTCAACATCAGGGTGGTTGATCACATCCTGATAGTTTGAATAAACAGTGCCGATTCCAAAAGATTTGGCCACTTCCTGTGCGCCAGTAATGTTTACATCAGCAATGGCAACAACTTCTGCCTGCGGAACACTCTGAACTAGTGTGGCAATATGAACTTTACCAATTCTGCCGGTTCCGATTACTCCAAGTTTTAATTTTTTCATTGTAAATATTTTTTTTAATAACGATTATTATAATGTCGTATTTGAGGCTAACTAACTCAACAATTGAATATTAAGAGCCGTAGGCTCGGATCATGTTATAACTACGTCCGTCAGCCGACGGATTAATCCGTTGTTACAATATCAATCGAGGCTACGCCTCTTCTATCAAATGCTCAGATTATCAAAAAAAATGCATTATTCTAATAAATTGATTTATAATCCAAGTGATTTGATGTAGTCCCTGTTGCGCTGCGCACAAACTTTGGGATTTCCCATACCGGGAAGGACATCCTGTTCAACAGTGATCCAACCCGAATAATTCTGACTTTTCAATTCTTCAACGATTGCGGTAAAGTTAACTGCCCCTTTGCCTAGTTCACAAAACACGCCGTTGCCTACCGACTGGAAGTAGTCCCACCCTTCTGTTTTTGATTTGGCTGCTATTTCGGGATGGCAATCTTTGAAATGGATATGCCAGATACGGTTTGAATGTTTTTTCAGTGCAGTCAGCGGATCACCACCACCGAACTGAAAATGTCCCATATCGAGAACGAGCCCAACCAAAGAAGGATCGGTCAAAGCCATTAATTGATCAACCTCGGCCACAGTCTCTACATATCCAGCGCAGTGGTGGTGGAAGACGGTTCTCAGCCCTGTTTTAGCCAAGACTTCGGCAGCGACCAGGTTGGCGCCTGCTGCAAAAACTTTCCACTCCTCATCCGTAAGACCCATTTTCGGGATTACTCTTCCGGCGTTTAGAGTGCGTTCCGGCACACTTCCATTATCATCCGCAAGGACAATAAAGGCATCTGTGTATCCCGCATCGGCCATAAGTTTAGCTGTTTTTACGGCCAATTCGGCTCCTGCAGCATGTTTGGATCGATCTTTGAGAAAAACCGGGACAAAGGCTCCAACCATCGATAGGTTCCGAAGATCGAGTTCGCATTTTAACCCCTCTGGTACTGAAGGCATAAAGCCCCAGTCACCAAGTTCACTACCTTCATAACCGGTTTCACGGATCTCATCGAGCACCTGTTCAAAGCCGGCAGCTTTGCCATCCAGATCGAATTCGAGAACTCCCCAGGAGCATGGGGCATTTGCAATCTTTATCATTTTGAATAAATATTAAATAGGTTTTATACTGGATTAAATCAGAATTTTCTGGACCACTCGTCATTCCATCGCTCGATTACGACCTTAGTCTGTGTATAAAATTCGACGGCGTGTGATGATTGACCATGCAAATCACCGAAGAAGCTCTCCTTCCATCCGCTGAACGGGAAGAAGGCCATCGGGGCAGCTACGCCGATATTCACGCCGATATTCCCGGCCATTGTATTATGACGGAATTTACGTGCCGCTGCACCACTGCGGGTGAATATGCAGGCGGAGTTTCCGTACCGGTTTTTGTTGATCAGTTCAATAGCCTCTTCAAGAGTTTCGACATTAACGATACTGAGCACCGGGCCGAAGATTTCTGTTTTATAGACTTCGCTTTCAGCATTCACTTTCCCGAGGATTGTGGGACCTATGAAATTGCCATCCTCGAATCCGGTGACTTTAATATCTCTTCCATCGAGTAACAGTTCGGCGCCTTCATCAATACCGGTCTGGATAAGTTTTAAGATCCTGTCTTTTGACTCCATGGAGATTACAGGTCCCATATCGACATCTGCGACCATTCCGTTTCCTGTCTTTTTAGATTGGGCAAGTGCAATGACTTTAGGGGTGATTTTTTCTGCTGCATCACCTACAGTGATCACCACCGAAGCTGCCAGACACCGCTGACCTGCACATCCAAATGCGCTATCCACAATAATTTTAACGGTAGTTTCTGCATCTGCATCGGGCATTACAACTACAGCGTTCTTCGCCCCGCCTTGTGCCTGAACTCTTTTGCCATTTAGCGCACCGGTTTGATAGACATGTTTTGCCACTGCGGTAGATCCAACAAAACTGATAGCAGGGATAAATGGATGTTCAAGGATTGCATCGACTGTTTCCCGTCCGCCATGGACCATATTGAGAACCCCTTTGGGCAGATTCAGGGTTTCGAATAGTTCGAAAATCCTTGTCATTGTCATCGGAACCTTTTCGGAAGGTTTGATGATATAGGTATTACCGCAGGCAATGGCATACGGCATGAACCAGAACGGGATCATAATCGGAAAGTTAAAAGGGGAGATGCACGCCCCAACGCCCAGAGGCTGTCGAATCACAAACTCATCAACGCCGGTGGCGATATCTTCAGAAAATACGCTTTGCATCAATGTTGGAATTCCACAAGCAACCTCTATGTTTTCAACGGCACGGATCATCTCTGCCTTTGATTCTGCGAAAGTCTTGCCACACTCATGGGTGCATATTGCGGCAATTTCGTCGGTATGCGCCTCGAGAACCGCTTTCATTTTGAAAAGATACTGTACGCGCTGGGTAGCCGGCGTATTGCGCCAGGCTCCCCAGGCATCATTGGCTGAACTTGCAGCATCCTCAATATCCTTTTTACTTCCGGCAGGTACCCTGCAAATCCGTTGTCCTGTTGAGGGATTGACCACATCAATTAATGAACTGCCTTTGCTCTCAATCCATTGGCCATTGATGTAATTTTTTAATATTGTTGACATGGTGTAATATTTTGGGGTGTTATTGATATTTTCAAATTGAAATTTTTGCAGAGACATGGCGCGCCACGTCACTGCAATCAGACGTAGCGCACCGCGTCTCTACAGGTAATAACGTTGTTTCTTTTTATGTTCCACATATTCGGCACGGGCCTGCTGGACTGTGGCGATTTCCGAAACCTCGGCGATTGCCACTTCCCACCACGCATAACCGGGGACCCCTTTGGTTAAACTGGTTTCGATATAAATCACGGTGGTCTCGGTCTGTGCTTTTGCTTCAACGAGCGCTGCCTTTAATGCTTCTGTATCTTTTGCTTCAATCACATGTGCTCCAAGGCTGCGGGCATTCTGCGCAAAATCAACTGGAAGGATATCCCCTGTAAGTAGTCCGGTCTCCTCATCGCGAAACCTGTATTTTGTTCCGAAACGCTCTGAACCAACAGCCTGGGATAGCCCTCCGATACTTGCAAATCCATTGTTATTCAGCAGGATAATTGTGAATTTAATCCCCTCCTGGATCGCAGTAACAATCTCATTATTCATCATCAGGTAGTTGCCATCGCCAACCATCACATAGATTTCGCGGTCGGGGCAGGCCATTTTAGCGCCGATACCGGCAGGGATTTCATATCCCATCGTGGAATAGCCATATTCGAGGTGGAATCCCTTTGGATCGCGGGTGCGCCATAGTTTGTGAAGATCGCCGGGTAAACTCCCTGCTGCACATATTACTACATCGCGGGGCCCTGCAAAATTATTGACTACCCCTACCACCTCAGGCTGGGTTACCGGAAGTTCACCTTTGACGGTGTAGAATTCGGTCACTTTTTTATCCCAGTCACTGCTTAAAGCTGCAACATGATTCCGGTAAGCTTCATTAACTTTATAACCGACTAATAAACCGGTGAGTTCTTCGATGCACACTTTGGCATCACAGGTCAGTGGAAGTGCGCTGTGCTTTCCCGAATCGAAACCGGCAATGTTGATATTGATAAATTTTATATCAGGATTCTGGAATGCCGTTTTCGAGGCGGTGGTGAAATCGCTGTAACGGGTTCCGATTCCGATAACCAGGTCGGTTTCTGTTGTAATTTCATTTGCCCCTGGTGTACCGGTCGCACCCACAGCGCCTAAGTTTGAGGGGTGGTCATACCGAAGTGAACCCTTTCCTGCGAATGTCTCGGCAACCGGAATACCTGTAAGTTCAACCAATTGCTGCAAAGCTTCTGTCGCTTCGCTATATATGGTGCCACCACCAGTGATGATCATTGGCTTTTTTGCGGCTTTAATCAGCCGGACGGCTTCATGCAGTGAGGATAGGTCCGGTCTTGGACGTTCAATCTTCCAGACCCTTTTGCGGAAAAGTTCTTCCGGAAAGTCGAAGGCTTCTGCCTGCACATCCTGGGGCAGGCAAAGTGTTACAGCACCTGTATCGGATTGCGAGGTGAGTACGCGCATAACTTCCGGCAGGGAAGTGATCAGCTGCTCAGCCCTGTTTATCCTGTCCCAGTATTTTGAAACCGGTTTGAAACAATCGTTAACAGATATATCCTGTGTTGAGGAGGACTCGAGTTGCTGCAGTACCGGCGCCACGTCGCGGCGGGCGAAGATATCGCCGGGGATAATAAGTACGGGTAGCCTGTTTATGGTTGCACACGCAGCGCCCGTCAGCATATTTGTTGCTCCGGGGCCGATGGAGGAGATGCAGGCAAAGGCTCCCATCCGGTTTTTCATCTTGGCATAGGCCATCGCAATATGAACCGAAGATTGTTCGTTCCGGGTCATGTAATAGCGAAAATCGGTGTTTTGGGTCAATCCCTGACCGACGCCGGCAATAATTCCATGACCGAAAATCCCAAGGCATCCTGCAAAAAACTGATTTTCGATCCCATCGCGTTCCACATACTGGTTCTTAAGAAACAGAACTACCGCCTGTCCAACCGTCAATCGATTTGTTTTCATGGTGATAATATTATATAGGTTTATCTGATTTAAGAAAAGCTACTCACGGCTAGCAATTGGCTGCTAGTTGCCAGCTGCCATTTGCCAGCCGCCAGCTTTAAAATCCCCCCTTCTCTTCAATGAATGCTGTCACTTCCTCAAGGGTTGGGTTAAAATTGGAACAACCTGGTTTTGTGACAAGGATCGCACCGCATGCATTTCCCATGCGGCAACATTTATACCAGTCCCATCCGTTGAGGTAACCATAAATAAATCCGCTTGCAAAAGCATCACCTGCCCCAAGGACGTTCATCACTTCAACTTTGAAACCCGGAACATCGATCACCTCTCCATTTTTAAGGAATACAGAAGATCCCTTGTCGCCCCTTTTTACGATTAGCGCTTCGATGCCTAATGCCATAACTTTCTGAATTGCCGCATCCACATTTCCGCGGATTTCCGGTGCAGAGATCTGTTGGTTCGTTATTTTAATCTGATTGGGATCACTCAACATGGTGGCCAGGATCTCCTCCTCTGTTCCCAAAGCGATTGTGCAATGCTGCAGGTAAGCACGGGTAGTTACGCCAAACGAGCGGGGGTCGTGCCACTGGTCGGCGCGAAAGTCAAGATCGATCAGTATGGGGACATTATTTTTCACTGCCTCTTCGGCTGCAAAGAATCCAGCCGACCTTGAGGGCTCAACATTAAGCGCTGTTGCAGAGATTTCGAACAATTTACAGTCTCCGACATTCGCGTATATGACGTCATCTATGTTTACTTTTGAATCTGCGCAATTCTCACGATAGTAAACCAGCGGAAAATTGTCAGGTGGCTGAATACCCAGGACTACGGCGCTGGTACGGAAACCTGGTTTACGCTGGATGAATTTTGTTTCGACACCCTCCTTATTCAGAAAATTGAGGAGGAAATCGCCCACCTGATCCTGACCGATTCCGGTGATAAGTGCAGAGTGCAATCCCAACCGCTTTGTCCCGACAGCCATATTGAGTGGTGATCCGCCGACATAGGCATTAAATTGCTGTATATCGACAAAATCGGCTCCGATATTCGCGGAATACAAATCGATGGATGATCGGCCGTAAGTGATTACATCATAAGATTTTTCAGGCATAATGAGTGTATTTCAATTTTCAATTCTTAATTTTCAATTTTCAATTTTCAATTTAATTGATCATTAAACATTGGTTAATTATCATTCATCTCTTTCGTGACCATCGGAATTCGCGGATCCATCCCTTTCCAGGTTCCGTAAATCCATTTATGATCAGGATCGTCATAACTTGCGAGGCTCTGATCGCTGCCTGCCAGGAAGTTCAGATAATAGGCGTTGTATCCGTGACCGGCAATAACCGGATGATAACCTTTGGGGATCAAGACAACATCGTTATTATGGGCTTCGGCAATCTCATCGAGGCTGCGGTCGTCGGTATAAACCTTTTGAAGGGCAAAACCCTGAGGTTTGTCAATCTTATAGAAATAGATCTCCTCAAGTTTTGCTTCGATGATTTTTCCTGTTTCGGCATCGACCTTGCGTTCGTCGTGTTTATGGGCAGGGAAGGAGCTCCAGTTTCCCGATGGGGTGTAAACTTCGACGCATACCAGTTTGTGACAGGCAGAACCCGGAGGTAGCAGCCGGTTGATCTGGCGGCTCGCATTATCGCCACCGCGGTATTCAATCCCCATTTTCTCTACATCGTCCGGAGTTATAAAGGATGCAGGAAAGTTTTGATCAGAAACGACCCAGCTACAGGCAATATCGAGCAGTTCGCTCTCTGCAGTGAGTGTGAATGAAGTGTTCGGAGGAAGATATAAGCCATGGGGTAATCCACTGAAAACATCCTTACGGCCATTTACTGTTTCCCATTCTCCCAATTGGGATTGAACGGAGAAATTCCCCCCCATCAGAACGATGAGCAATTCGCGATTTCCGGTATTGTGGGACCATTGCTCACCTTTTTTCAGCAGGCGGGCCTCGAAATTCAGGTATTCCCATCCTGCCTCCGGGGCGGTGAAACTTTGATAGATAGACTCTGATTTATTGGGTTTTACAACCAGTGGGCATCTTTTATCTTTGATCATCCTTAAATTCTGTTATTTGATTTCAAAAAAGTGCATTTTCGGGCCACAAATGTTTCGAGTTCGTTCATATAGGCCCTTCCGGGAACCACCATATCAAAGAGTTCCGGGGTATCACGGAAGAATTCACGGTGGATCCGGGTCCAGATGAGCCGCATATCGGTTGCGATATTAACCTTGCAGATCCCATAATTGATCGCTTCAAGTAATTCGAGGTCGTCAGCGCCTTTAGCTCCTTCACTGATTCTTCCACCGGCAAGATTGATCCGCTGGACCTCTTCGGGGGGCACGGCAGACGCGCCATGCAGAACGAGTGGGAATCCCGGCAATAGCTGCTGAATCTCCTTTAGAATATTAAGCTGGAGTCCCTGTCCACCTGAAAATTTATAGGCTCCATGGCTTGTTCCTGCTGCAACGGCCAGGCTGTCGCACCGGGTCCTGCGGACAAATTCCTCAGCCTGTTGGGGATCTGTATAAAGAGCATGTTTTTCATCAATAGAGATATGGTCTTCCACTCCGCTTAAAACCCCTAATTCTGCTTCAACGGCGATCCCTTTTCGATGAGCATGTTCAACGATCTCACTTGTAATACGGATATTTTCTTCAAATGTTTCGTGCGATGCATCAATCATTACCGAATTATAAGCGCCCGATTCGATTGCTTTGGTGCAATGGTCAAAATTTCCATGATCCAGGTGGACTGTATAAGTCACTGCGGGGTATATTTTACCGGCTGCGTTTAAAGTTCCTGCGAGCATTTCAGGATTCATATAATCCCGGGCCACCGGGGTAAGCTGGATAATCACCGGTGCCTCTACTTTGGAGGCTCCACGGAAAACTCCATGAACCTGCTCGGCATTGAAGACATTAAATGCCCCAATGCCGTATTTCCCATAGCAATGGCGATAAAGATCCTGTATCCTGACTTTCATAGATTCATTTATATCAATTAATTTAGCTTCTGGCAGCTGGCTACTGGCTACTGGCAACAAGCGGCTAGCTTCCAGTAGTTTCCCCTACCAGAAAAACCCGTATAACACGGCCAGTATTCCGCAAATACCAATAGCGGCAATATTAAAGACATCGGTAGTTTTAAAAAGTGATCGTTCAATGATCAACCCTTTCTCATTCATGGTTCTGCTCGAAGCATTCAGAATTAAGATTGTGCCGATCAGCAGAAATCCGACCACCAGAACGTAGATAGCTTCAATGGCGAGACTACGCATTGGAACAACAAAAAATGCCGTGATCACACCTGCCAGTGCGGCGACGAACACGATTCTCCATCCCAGTTTTACCGCTTTTTTCGTCGCTTCGCTACCTGCAAAATGGTTATCAACCAGGTGCGATTTGTCGAGTAAGCTTAGCCCAATCATTACAACAGTAAGGATGATAAAGACATAACCGATCCTTAAGATGAAGGGGAGCTCCGGGCTAACGACTTTAAAGAGGATCCCCATCGGAATAGTGAGCAGGGCAATCCAGACGGCCGCAGTTGCAGTTGCTTTGCGCCAGAACAATCCGCAGAAGAAGATCAGGAATTCACCGGGGTAGATATACCCTGTATATTCCTGAATATATTGGTAAGCCTGATCGAGTGTACGGAGTTGAGGAGCAACAAAGGTTGCAATGATCAGTGCGATCAGGGCGACAACCCTTCCGACAATAACCAGCTTTCGGTCTTCGGTTCCTTTGCTTAAATGGGCTTTATAAATATCCATCGTAAAAACAGTGGAGACGCTGTTTACAATGGAGCTGAGTGCGGAAACGGCTGCTGCCGCAATTGCAGAAAATGCAAGCCCTTTAAATCCGATCGGCACAATATTACTAAGTAACCACGGATAAGCCTCGTCTGATTTAGCCAGATCTGCTCCAAGAGCAAAAGCGGCAATTCCGGGAATCACTACAAGCAGAGGGATTAGTAATTTAAGATATCCGGCAAAGACCACTCCATACTGTGCCTCCTTAAGGCTTTTTCCTGCCAGACCACGTTGAATGATGAACTGATTAAAACCCCAGAATGCTATGTTGGTGAGCCACATCGAGCCAAGAACGACCCCTAAGCCCGGGAGGTCGAGGAATGCATCTTTTTTTCCCCCGGAGCCGTTAGGTACGAAGGTGGTCCCCTTCTCAATGATCATATGAAATTTTTGCGGCGCCTTGTGGATTAATTCTGCAAAACCCGAGAAAAAACCATGGTCAACACCTAAAGCGCTTACAGCCAGGAAGGTGGTTAGCAATCCTCCGAATATCAATACGATAACATTAATTACGTCGGTCCAGGCAATCGCTTTCATTCCACCCCATAACGAATAAACAGCCGAAAAGAACGAAAATCCGATAATTCCGTAAACCATTGGAACTCCAATAATTTTTTCCATCGCCAGGGCTCCAAGGTAGAGAACGGCGGTCATATTCACAAAAATATAAACCAGTACCCAAAAAACAGCCATTATCGTGCTTACCCGTTTATCGTACCGCTGAGCCAGAAACTGAGGCATTGTATAGATCCCTTTCTTGATAAAAACAGGGAGGAAATATTTGGCAACAAAAATAAGGACAATGGCTGCAATCCATTCATAGGCAGCTATTGCAAGACCGATCGCATAACCCGAACCTGACATTGCAATAAAATGTTCAGCAGAGATATTGGCGGCAAGTAATGCAGCACCAATTGCCCACCATGGGAGTGAGCGACCCGCAAGGAAATAATCAGAGGTTGTTTTTTTCTCCCCTTTCTTTGAGCGGGAGACCCATAACCCTGTAAAAACTATAATAGAGGCATAGCCGAGAAATACGACCCAGTCGATCGGTTGGAATCCTTTCATAATGTCAGTCTCATGTTTGTTTAGTCTAAACAAACATAGTGTGGATTTTCATTTTCCGCTTTTTCGTTTTTATCTAAATGTAATGGTATTTTAGCTTGTTTTAAAATATTATTCATATATTTGATAAAAATGATCCTTTATGAAACCTTTCTATCAAAAATTGGCCGCACTTTCGACTGAATCTGTGATCTTCTTTGACGAGGAGCGGCCCCATTTTGCAGTTCCATGGCATTTTCACCCTGAAATAGAGATTCTTTTTGTGGTCAAAAGTTCGGGAACCAGTTATGTAGGGGATGGGATCCATCGTTTTACCGATGGTGAAATCAGCATCATTGGTGAGAACGTGCCTCATTGGTGGAAAAGTGACCGGAAATATACCGATGGAATCGACACCTCGGGGGTTAAAGCGTTGATTATTCAGTTCAGGAAAGAGATTTTTGATGACAATTTCATCAAACTTCCTGAGATGAATGCGATCGGAGAGTTTCTTAAAAAATCGAAACGGGGGATACAGTTTCTGGGTAAAAGCAGGAAAGCCCTTGGAGAACAGATTTCGAAGATCTTCCAGCTCTCAGGGATCAGCCGGATTACCGAATTGATTTTACTGCTCGATATGATGGCCGGTACCAAAGATTATAAATACCATTCCAGCATCGGGTATTCAAGGACGGTGAACACCTTCGATTTTTACAGGTTTAACAAAATTCATGAACACATCATCCTGAATTTTAACAAACCGATTAAACTTGAGGATGTTGCAGGAACCGTCAATATTTCCCCCACTGCCTTTTGCCGGTATTTCAAGAAACATACCGGAAAGACTTTTTTCTCGTTCCTCAATGAAATGAGGATCGGGCATGCCTGTAAATTAATGGTGGATGGGAAATTGCCAGTTTCGATGGCCAGTATGGAGAGCGGATTTAATAATTTATCCCATTTTAACGAGCAGTTTAAGCGCGTTATGAAATTGACTCCAACCGAATACATTTCCGCTTTTAAGGAGGAGGAGGTGCGTTGAAAATCTTTTATATATGTTCTACACCTCCGTTGTTATGGTTTTTAATATAGATTCGGAGCGATAAAATAGTTACAGAACTAATTGGGACAGTTCTATAAAAATTTTATCGCACCCAACTATTTAGCACATATCCTTACTTTCAATGGATCGTATAGATTACCTGTAGGAATTCCTTATTTTTTCAGTATCCAAATTCCTTTGTATTTATCCTTTAACGTTTCAAGTTTTTCCTTTGCCTGACTCAGTCTTTCGAATCCGATTACTACCCTGAAAGTTGCAGGTTCCTTTAAAATTAAGGCCTGATTGCCCTCTTCATTAAGTATCCGGATTAGATTCTGAGCTTTTTTCTCCTCCTTAAAGGATCCCAGGATAAGGTAAAATTTTGTATTTCCCGGATTGGCAACCTCGGGTTCCTCCCCTTTTATAACATCTTGAACTTTAGGTGACTTTGACGCTGTTTCTGTTTTTTCCTTTGGTTTCTCGGTTACCGTTTTTGGAACCTTTTGCACCGCTGGTTTATTCGGAGCATCTACAATTTTAGGAGTGGATTTTGGATTTTCCCCTGGCTTTGGAGCGCTTGCAATTTCGGCAGCAGGTTTTACGACAGCCCCGTTTTTTTGAATAATTGCAGGCTTTATTTTAGCCGGAGTATTATCATTAACAGTACCGGAGATCTTGGGTGAAGCGGATTCTTTAGATGTACCTGGCTTACCTTCTGAAAAATCGCCGGTTTCCTGTTTTACTGCGTCGCCCCGGATAAATCCCGGGATAAATATTTCTGTTCTTCTGTTTTCCCTGTTTTGTTCCGGAGTGCATTTCGTGCCGCCTACTCCTTTGTGTATCAACTGGGATTTGCCATAGCCGGTTCCTTTGATTCTCAATTTGTTAATTCCCTTGGAAACAATATATTCGACAGCAGATTTTGCCCGTGACTGCGATAATTTCTGGTTATAGGGTTCGGTGCCGCGGTCATCAGTATGAGAACCTAATTCGACTTTCATTCCGGGGTTTTCCTGCATCAGTGAAACCAGTTTGTCAAGTTCTTTGGCAGATTCGGGTAAAATATCCCATTTGTCAAAATCATAGTAGATATTTTTCAAGGCTATTTTCTGATTTACAAGTATATCCATCCAGATTGTATCACTTAAAGCCAGTGATTCATTCAGTTTGCATTCAGACAAGATTTTTGTTTTATCGGGGTAGCCAAAGACCGAGGCAGTAACTCTACATGAGCTTTCGATGCATGGTAAGCAAGGTATTTTTCCGCTTTTGTCTGTAATGTAATATTGTTCATCACAGGATACGATTTTGACTCCCGGTATTGGATGTTTACTGGTTTGATCGTAGACATATAACGTCCTGCATTCTGGGTTTAACTGAGGATGCGGTACTGCTTTTTTTTGTGTTTGTGGGAATCTTTTAAATGTGAATTTGTAGATATCATCATCGCCGGTTCCCGGGCGGTTTGAGGTGAGATATCCGAACTCGGCATCCGGAGGGATTGTCATTGCGAAATCATCATATTTTGTATTCAGGAGTCCGTCAAAATGCTCAATTTCACTATAATCAGAGGGGAAACGGGTATAATAGAGGTCGAATCCCCCATTTCCGAACCTCCCCTTTGAGGCGAAAATAAGGAACTGCCCGTTAAAATGGTGGTCGGTCAAAAAGGCGAACTCCTCTTTTCCTGAGGTGTTTATTTTTGGACCAAGATTAACAGGGATTCCCCATTTCCCATTTGCTCTTATGGAGTAATATAAATCGGTTTCTCCAAAACCTCCGGGTCTGTCACTTGAAAATACCAGTGTATCCCCTGACTCAGTTACCGTAGGGTGACCCACCGAATAAGCCGGATTGTTGTATGGAAATTCGGTCATCTGAATCCATTTCCCATTGGTCTGTTTTGCTATCATTATGCGTAATCTGTTGATCTCAGACTGAAACGGTTTTGTCTTTACCGATTGATCATTATAGTTTTGTGTGACAAATAGTTCACCTGTCTTTTGACAATATGACACCGGGCCATCATTAAACTGGGTTATAAATTCTTCAACGGGTTCACGTTTTCCGACAACATTTCCTTGTTTGTCAATAGCGGCTCTGTATAAATCGTAAAACTCCTTGTTTCTCAGGGTCCAGTTGGTTTTCCCTTTCAACTTGTCATTGAATGTGGTGAAATAGAGCGAGTCATGAATAACAAACGGACCAAAATCACTATGAATTGAATTTGTACTAATTTCTGAGATTTTCAATGTTGAATCGTTGAAGATCCTATTGTCCTTATTCTGCGGATATGCAACTGATGAGCATACCATCAGAACCGCCAATAAGAAGCTATATTTTAAAGAAGTTGAGTTCATCTTATTAGAATTTAATTTTTCCCTTTTCAATTTCTTTTAATTTTAAAAGTATCTCGGTGATACATACTTACGCTTCGAATAGGTGAATTCGTAAGAGACCATCACCTCGTGAATTCCATTGTGGAAATTCTGAAGATCAGTGGTTGTGAAATCATAGGCATAACCGAATCGCAGATTTTTATTGAAGATCCATTGAGCAATCGCACCCAAAGCATCACCTGAGCGATACATGCCCCCGATCCAGAATTTCTCTGCGAATAGAAAATTGGCGGAGAGATCGTATTGAAACGGCGCCCCGGTAACGGTCTGTGTCATAAAATTTGGCTTAAACTTGATTTGATCTGTAAGGTTAAAAACCATTCCGCCTGCAAAATAGATATGGCGAATCTCAGAGGTGGTGGTGTAGGCATTATTTGCATTAATCTGGTAGTTTCCCTCAATAATCCTGGGTAATGAAAGACTTAAATAGTATTTCTCTGAGGAGAGGTAGAGCCCAAACCCAAAATTTGGCATAAATTTATTTTCAATATTTGTCTGATACATCGGATCAGACTGGTTGTCGGGGTATTGGGTGTAGGCTGTAAGGTTATTACTGTAGTTTGTAAACCCCCCTTTTATTCCAAACCGTAAGGATGTCATTTCAGAAAGGAGGATCTTATAAGAGTAATCGAAGTTTAAAGTAAGTCTTTTTTCGAGCCCTACCTTATCAAGGATTACATTAAGACCAATTCCAACGTTCTCAGATTTAAGAGGAGTCTGAAGTGAGAAACTCTGAGTGCTTGGATGCCCCTGAAAGCCAATCCATTGTTCCCGGGTCAATGCGGTAATCCCGATTGTTTGCCAGGAACCCACATAAGCAGGGTTAACTGTCTGAAGGTTAAAAATATACTGAGTATACATCGGATCTTGCTGCCCTTTTGAAAGGAGCGCCCCCATAATCAGTAAGGCAGCCAGGGTTATTTTTTTTATTATTCTCATAATTCGCTGATCAGTTTCATTGTTGTTGTTCACATTAAAATGAGCTCTATTTAAGCCACACTTAATTTCACTTATTTATTTAGGAACATAAATCCTGTCAATACCTTGCTGTTACTCAATCTCAGGATATAGTAATAAGTTCCGACAGGCAAGTCCAGACTTCCGATCGTCAATTTATTTTCCGATCGTCCGTTCCACCACGCTTCAGATTCATTACCCCAGAAGTCGACATCTCCATAATGCTCTTTTTTATAGACCAGATTTCCCCAACGATTGAAAATCTCAATAATTGGATTTGCATAATTATACAGGCATCTGATTTTAAAATAGTCGTGAATTCCATCTCCATTTGGAGAGAAGGAATTTGGAATGGAGACTTCACAATTGGTATCTTTCCCAATCACGATTTTCACCACAGCGGTATCACATAACGATGGTGATCCATTATCACAAATCTGGTAGATAAAGGTATCTGTACCAATAAAATCGATTACCGGCTGATAGGTGATATTTCCGTTTGGCAGCAATGTCACCTTGCCATGGGCAGGATTCTGAACAGGTGTTGTATTGACTGTTATACGATCACCATCAGGGTCAGAGTCATTGGTCAGAACATTTTCATCCAGTGGTTGATTTTCGCTTGCCACAAAATTATCATCAACAGCCAGAGGTGGATGATTAACATGAAGGATATTAATAATCATCTGGTCTGTCGTTGTCCCGCAAGAGTTGGCCGATCCGGCTGTCAGGGAAAGGGTGATTGCACCTGTTTCATAGGGCGCCGGGGTATATGACGGTGTCAAGGTAGATGCATTAGTAAGTTTACCCAGCCCATTGGTTGTCCACAAAACTGAATTGGCAAACTGAACAGAGGCATTGCTCACCGTGAAGACAGAATCTTCCTTTATGGTAACGTCTGCCCCTGCATTCGCCACAGCTTTTCGGGTAATACTTAACACCATTGACTTACTGATTAATGGACAGGATGGTCCCTGACTTCCGTTTAATGTAAGTGTTACAGTGCCATTCGAAATATCGGCGGCACCTGGCGTATAAACAGGGTTCAATGCATTGACATTATTAAAGTAGCCAGTGCCGCTGGAAGTCCAGTTCACCGAAAGGACATTCGTGGCAGAACTTGCGCTCAGCGGGTAAGTCTCTGATTCACAAATCCGGGCATCAGTTCCTGCAGAAACGGTTGCTGCAGCGGGCTGACTGATCAAAACAGCCAGATCAGCACTACAACCACCTGAATCAGTAACACGAACGATGTAATTACCTGATTTCATATTTGATATCATATTTCCTGTAACTACTGCAACGGATCCACCTGTTGGTTCTGTTGCTACTGAATAGGTATATCCGGGAGAACCACCTAAAGCTGCTACAAGAACATCTCCGGATGATGCCCCATTGCACTGCACATCAGTCTGGTTTGTCAGCGCCAGTGTGAGCAGCGGAGGATTATTGATATTAAAATTGATTGTGTAAATACAATTATTTGCATCAGAGACAGTCACTGTATGATTTCCCGGAAGTATACCCAAGAAGGAACCGGTAAGCTTTGATGTGGCTCCATCGAGTGAATAGTTAAGGATTCCGGTGCCGCCTGTTCCTGTTACCACGATTGAGCCTGTTCCATTATGGCAGGAGGGTGAACTCAGACTGGTGATAATTGCCGTTAGCGTGCTTGATGTATTGTTGACACGGAAAGTTGTCGAAGCCGGACATGCTCCATTTGACGTAGGCAGGTAGTATCCTGCGATCAGTCCGGAAAAGAGCGATCCGGAGGGTTTGGTCACACCGCCTAAAGTCACGCTGCTTCCATCGCTGCTGGTCAAAACCACAGCTCCGGTTGAGGCTCCGCAGGCAGTATTCACAATCGAACTTGCAGTTAATGTAACAGCGGGTGGATTGGTCAGGATATAAGGACCACCACTGATGGTGCAGCCATTGGCATCGGTTACAGTTACAGTATATGCACCAGCTGATAAGCCGGTTGGATCAGCTAAACTTGTTCCGTTACTCCACACGTACGAATAAGGTGATGTTCCCCCGGATACTGTAGTGTTAATGCTGCCTGTTGCACCGCCATTGCACAATGGATTGGTCAGCTGAGCAGGAACGGATGTGATATTTAGAGCTCCACCTGGTTGAGTGATAACCACAGGTAAGGTTGCAGTACAGCCGTTGGCATCTTTTACCTGAACGGTGTAAGTTCCGGCAACCATCCCTGTAATAGTATTGCCGGTTATGGAAGGTGTATTCGGACCGGACAAAACGGAATAGCTGTATCCTGTAGTTCCTCCGGCGCCATTGACGATCGCACTTCCCGTTGATGATCCGAAACACGAAACATTTGTTTTACTTGCCAGTTCCAATATTAGCAAAGTAGGCTGATCCACATAAAAATCAATAGCATAGGTACATGCATTATCATCAGTAATCTTAACTGTGTGGTTGCCTGTCGTGATTCCTGTAAATGCATTTCCGGATTGTGAAGATTTCCCATCAAGGCTAAATTGATAACCATCTGTTGCCGTTATGCTGCCTCCTGTGAGGGTTCCTCCGGATGCATTAACCGTAACTGATCCTGTTGATGTATTACATGAGGCATTCTTTACGGTTACTGTTCCTGATAAATTACTATCTGAATTGGTAATCTGGAAACTTGCAGTTCCGGTACATGCCGTTGCACTTGCAGCAGTAAAGGTTGCTGTAAAATAGCCAGCAGAAAGTCCGGTAAAGGTAGCGGGTGATGTTTTTGTTATTCCATTCAGAGTTACTGTTCCGGCAACATTGCCTGTAAGGGTTACAGAACCTAACGAATTGCTGCATGTTGTGTTTACGATAGCGCTAACGGCCAATGTTGGTGTAGCATTGACGGTTAAATCGATATAATTGGATGCATCACTACAGGAACTTCCCAATTTTCCGGCTGTTAAGGTAAGTCTTACAGTTCCTGTAAAACCGGCAGCCGGGGTAAAGGTCGGATTCAGGGCATTGGGATTATTGAATGTTCCCCCTGCATTGGAGCTCCAGGTTAAGGTACTGTAATTGGTTGCTGTTGCACCTGTGAGAATGTAGGTACTTCCTGCGCAGATTGCGGCATTTGGAGGACCGGCATTTACAGTTGGTGGTGGCCAGATATTCAGCACTTTAAAGTCGCTCACAACAGCGCAGGTGCCGTTTCCGGTTGCTGTCAGGGTTAACTGGATCTGCCCTGTTGCAATATCTGCCGGGCTTGGATTATAAGAGGCAGAATTAAGTGAGAGAGGGTTTGTGAACGTCCCTGTTCCTGAAGTTGTCCATTTGTATGAGAGTGCATTTGAAGCGCTTGCACCCGTAAGGGCAACGGTTAATGTTGTTGAGCAGATTGTCTGATCAGGTCCTGCATTTACAGTTATCGATCCAGCTGGTTGCGTAATGGTTACTGCATCCGTCAATGTAATGAAACAACCGTTTTTGTCTGTGACTGTAACGGAATAGGTGCCTGCAATTAATCCTGCGGCGGTCTGATCCGTTGCCCCGTTGCTCCAAAGATAAGTATATGGAAAAGTTCCGCCACTCGGTGTGACTGTTGCAGTTCCCGTTGCAGTACCATAACAGGGGACATTTGTACTCGCAGTTATGGCGGCATTCAGTGCATTCGCTGGTTCGGTAATGGTAACGTTCATTGTAGCGGTACACAAGTTCGCATCCGTAACCGTTATTGTATAAGGCGATGCCGGCATACCCGATATTGTATTCCCGTAAACTGTTCCCCCACTACTGGTGAAGGTATAGGGAGCAACTCCGCCAGTGGCATCCACCACGATTGTACCGTTGCCACCACCTTTACAGGCGATGTTGGCTTGGCTGACCAGTACGATATTTAAAGCATCGGGCTGGTTAATTTTAATCGTTTGAATTGCAGAACAACCCTTTGTATCAGTTACAGTAACAAGATAAATGCCTGCAATCATACCTGTGAGTTTGTTCGTGAATCCGGTTGTTGTTCCATGGGTTGGTGTAATTATTCCCGGTCCAGTCCAATCAAAAGTAAATGGAGCAGTTCCCCCCGTAACTGTGACACTTGCATTCCCGTTATTCAAACCATTGCAGGTTACATCCACTTCAGTGGTAATCGCTAAAGTAAGCAGATTCGGATCAGTAACCTGGAAAGAGCCGGAAGCTGTACATCCATAAAAATCTGTTACGGTATATGCGTATCCTCCCGATGAAAGGCCTGTGAATAAACCGGTCGTATTGCTTTGACCAATGCTTAAGGCGTAAGTGAAAGGGGCTGATCCTCCACTTAAAACTCCCAATTGAACACTTCCTGTAAGACCACCGGCACAATTGGCATTAGTGACCACCGGGGCGCTAAGTAAAATTGGTGTACTGACAGTGAGTATCATTGACGATACTGCATTTGAACAGGTAACCAATCCGGTTCCTGGGTAATCAGCAGTCAGCGTTATGGTAATATTACCAGTTGTTGTAGGGGTAAAGACCGGGTTTAGTGCATTTACGTTATTAAATGTACCACCTGTGCTGGACCATGTTAATGTTTTATAATTGGTTGCAGTTGCTCCCGAAAGAATAAACGTATTTCCAGAACAAAGGGTTGCATTAGGACCCGCATAAGCGGTTACTGCCTTCCAGATTGTAAGCACCATCTGATCGCTGACGTTTGTACAGCTTCCCGAACCTGTTGTGGTCAGGGTTAGTGTTACCTGTGCATCGTTGATATCGGCCAGACTTGGCGTGTAGATTGCTGTTTTAGATGTTGCATTGTCAAATGTACCTGTTCCGCTGGTCGTCCACAGTACGGTCATGTTTGACGTTCCTGCGAGCTGGTAGGTTCCTGTTGAACAGATCTGATCGTCTACGCCGGCATTGACAGTCGGCACATTGGTCATTGTGATT
>CAIXCY010000083.1 GCA_903918045.1 uncultured Bacteroidia bacterium | reverse complement strand
TTCGCTAAACAATGACAAGCAAAAGCAGGTTGAAATTTTAAATTACCGCAGGCAGATCGTACAAAACAATCTGGAGACATTTAACCGAATATTTGGTCAGTTAAATGAGATTCTTATGGTTGGAAAGATTCTTTATAAATCGACCAATCCGGTAAAAAGCAATGAATATACTTTTTCAGAGCTTATGAAACATGTACGTAAAGGGAAACCAGCCAAAGGAGAGCAGAAGGTTAAGACTGGTCACAATGGTTAGCCGGTCGGAAAAATAAGCCAGGTATTCATAGAATGCTTTTTTACTTTCGGAATAGTTGGCTGGCAGTTCGGAAAGGTTAGCCGGAAATTTGGAGGATGTTTTAGGTTGTCGTAGAGGTAAACCGGAGGTTCTAAACAATCAGCCGGACTGCTGGAGAGGTTGGCTAAAGTGCAGCAATTGCAATTTAAATGGTTAATAATGAAAGCAACCAGGATTGTTCATCGTAATGAGGCGCGCATCAGGGTAGATTTTCCCTATAATGAGGAGTTAACTTCCAAGATCAGGCAGATACCCGATGCGAGGTGGAGTTCAAAGATCAAGGCTTGGCATATTCCGTACAGTGAAGCTTCGTATGATCAACTTACTAATTTGTTTCCTGATCTTGAGAATGAGGATAATCATCTTTTTAACAACATTAAACCGGCTGCTACCAGAGAGTTGGTCACAAGCCCGATTGAGACACTAATTCCCAAAACGAATCAGGTTCCGGCGAATGCGAAAGGGTACCTTCAAGCGTTAGAGCGTTCAGGAACGAAAAGCAGTTTTTTGCCTAATGAAATAACGATCGTTGTTTCGCAGAAAAGCATTTTGCTCAGAATACCAAAGAATGAAACAGACATACAATTTATCCGGACTTTCAACTTCGTAAGATGGGACAATCGCGATTTCAAATGGGTAATACCCAATTATGGCAAAAATCTGGAGTTGATAAAAAATTACTTTAATGGGAGGATCAGTCATTTTGAGAATGCCCCTGCAGTTTCGGCATTTCAACAAACAACTGGTATTACCCCTGATTCATTTGCCCGGCGTGCAGAACAATTACCACGGTTGGATTCTGAGAATATGAATGAGATCGCACAGTTTAAGCGATGGATGGAGCACAAGCGGTACAGTGATTCGACCGTGAAAACCTATGTTATGGCGATTACGACTTTTCTTCGGTTTATAAAGCCCAAAACAAGTACCGAGGCGACGAATGACGATATGCAGCGGTTTGTATATCAATATATGATTCCCCGTAAATTAAGTTTCTCTTATCAGAACCAGGCAATCAATGCGTCGAGGCTTTTTTTTAAGACAATTAAAGGATCAGTATTGATCACGGAACAATTGGAACGTCCAAGAACTGAGCATAGACTCCCCAATGTACTAAGCAAAGAAGAAGTTTCATCAATATTAGTAGCCTCTCATAATCAAAAACACCGTACAATGTTAAGTTTAATTTATGCCTGTGGTTTAAGAAGAGGTGAATTACTGAATTTAAAGCCGGAAAATATCGATTCTAAACGTCATCTGCTAATTATTCTTAATGCGAAGGGGCGAAAAGACCGGGTAGTCCCAATTTCGGACAAAGTAATTGGGATGTTAAGGGAATATTATAGGAGTTATCGGCCTAAAGTTTGGTTATTTGAAGGTCAGTTTCCCGGGGAGCAATACAGTGAAAAAAGTATTCAGAGTGTATTAAAACAGTCACTCAACAAAGCCAATATTACCAAACCGGTTACTTTACATTGGTTAAGACATTCATATGCCACCCATCTTTTGGAAGCCGGAACTGATTTACGTTATATACAGGAATTGCTTGGCCACAAGAGTTCAAAGACCACAGAAATTTACACGCATGTTACCGAAAAAAGTTTACATAAAATAAAGTCTCCGTTTGACGATTTGTAAATCCAATTGAATTACTTTTACACAATAAGTCTGGTATTTGTCAGACCTATTCACCCGATTTGGGTCGTTAGGTCTGATTTTGTCAGACCTATATGCAAGTTACCTGCAAGGCTACGAACCGAGCAACTGATTAAACCCTCGTTCCTTAACATCTAAATACACCTTGTAATATTTACCATCGTTATCAAATTCTAAATAGGCTTCTAAGAAATTACCACCTATCCATTGTTTTGAGTGTTTCATTTTATTGATAACATCTTCAACGGTTGTTTCAAATACATCATGCCAAGTGGTAATTTCTCCATCTGCACGTTCACAAATCAATTTTAATCCTGTTACTTTCATTTTATTATTGTTTAAATTCCTACTGATAAACCGCCCAGCAGGTAACAGCGGTTTGGCAAAAGCTGCCATAAACATTGTGCGAACTTTGAACTTCCGTTAGGCAGCCTTCGCCAAGCCGCCAAACGTTAACGCCAAGTTTAAGAGCTGCACAAACAAGACATTTGTTTCCTAAATAAGAAACATTTATATTTGTAAAAAAATGACACGATGGATGAAAAATTTCAAGTTCAGTTTTTAGAGGAGGCTGCTCAATTCCTTGACAGTCTTGATGAAAAGACAAGGGACAAGGTAATCTACAACGTGGTAAAGGCAAAATCCTCTAACGACAAGGAACTTTTTAAAAAACTCAAAGGAGAAATCTGGGAGTTCAGGACTTTGTTCAATAAAACCCGTTACAGGTTTTTTGCTTTTTGGGACAAGACAGGAGAAACCAAAACAGTTGTTATATCAACCCACGGACTAATAAAAAAGACAGATAAAACACCTTTGGGTGACATTGAAAAGGCCGAGAGAATAAGAAAACGATATTTTGAACTAAAAATCTCAGGAGATGAAAAATAAAGAATTGAAAACATACAGTTTAGAAGAAATCACTGACAAATATATTGGTGAAATTGGGACACCTAAACGTGATGCATTTGAAAATGAGCTGAGACTTGACTTGCTCGGAGATGCAATCAAACAAGCAAGAAAAGAGCGCAATCTGACTCAGGAGCAACTTGGCGAACTTGTTGGAGTGAAGAAAGCTCAAATTTCAAAATTGGAGAATAGTTTGACTGACGCAAGGTTTGAGACAATCATAAAAGTATTCAAAGCACTGAATGCCAAGGTTAATTTCAACGTCGAGTTACTCAATCAGACTGTGAAACTAGCCTGAAGAGAACCGAAAACCTGGCGTTAACAAAGTGTAGCGGGCAATAAGGGTTTCCGTGGTATTCAGGCATTCTGCCCCGCTTCAACTTCGGTGTAGCTTGACAGTGACGAAGCCCGCAAACCCTTACTGCCGCTACACTCAACCGTTGGCACCAATACAAAGAAGACTGACACGACACATTGCAAACTTAAAAACTACAGTAAATGAAAACAGAAGTGAAATTTCGAGAAGAATTAAAACCATTCTTAGAGATGGTAAAAACAGCTAAATCTGAAAAAAACAAAGAATTCTTAGATAACGTTGAAGAATTTAAGGATTTGCTTATTTCCAAAAACATTTGCGGAATTCAAGAAAATCCGCCGCTTTTAGATAAATTCATCGATGAAATAATTGAACAAGATTAAAAACATAAACTAAAAAACGATGCTACATCCAGATTTACAAAAATTACTTGACTTTGCTTTGGAAAGTGGAGAAGTAACAGAAAAACACCGTCAAATCCTACACAATAAGGCAATTTCACTAAATCAGGACATTGACGAACTTGAGATGATAATTGAGGGCGAAATTAAGAGATTAAAAAAAAGTAACGAAGGCGAAAAGCAAAAAAATTATGCTTGCCCTAACTGTGGTTCTTCAATACCAAGTTCTGCAATAAAATGTGGATTCTGTGGTTTTGAACTTTCAAAAATAAATGTAACTGGAGTTGAGAGTATTTCAGTTCTTTCAGAAAAACTTTCACAAATTGATAAGGAAGATGTTGAAATAGAGAAGAAATCAAATGCATGGAAAAACCCTTACAATCCTGTAAACGCCGCTCAAAAAAAAGCAAGTGCAATATCCACCTTCAATATGCCAAATGATAAGGAACATTTATTAGAATTTTTTCTTTTTTGTGATAATAATGCAGACGCGTATTCTAATACAAGTAAATTCGGAAATATGTCATGGCCTGTTAATCAAGTTTTATACCCAGCATGGGCAGGTAAAGCTAGATTAGGTTACAATAAACTCATGAGATTTGCCACTGAAGATGATGAAATAAGGCAAATAATTGATACTTATAAAAATAAGTATCACGTAGATGCTAAAGACATGAAGCAATCGACTGTAAATTATGACCGAGGTAGCGGAAATGGGAAAGCTGTTATGATGGGTCTAAATCAAACTGGTGTAATTATTTTCTTTGTTTTATTGCTTCTTTGTTTCCCTTTATGTTGGCTACCATTTATTTTACCAGCATGCAAAGCATGATTAAATTAATTTACCATAAGGTATTGGTAATTTGCGCTTTGCTTGGCTTTATATTCTATATCAGTTGGAATATGTTTTATGTCAGTAAAGGTAATATTCCTCCAAGCATATTCTATAAATTGACTGGAATACCTTCACCAACTACAGGTATGTATAGGAGTTTTATTGGAATTATTCAAATGGACTATAGTGCCTATATCACTAATAATCCATTTGTTATTCCATTTATTATACTTCTAATATGTACTACAGTTATCTTAGCTACAAAATTTAAGAACAATCAGCCCTTCATAGTCAGTAATAGTATGGGATTAGGCTACTTGTTAATCTTAGCAATTTCAGAAATATGGATGTTAATAAAATAAAACTATGGCATTAATAGAAGTTATTAAATATGAAGGAAACACTTCCGAATTTGTTTGGAAATTTCCATCAGTTGATTTAAAATTAGGAGCTCAACTAATCGTTAATCATTCCCAAAGTGCCTTTTTTGTTAAGAATGGAGCCATTTGCGATGAGTTTCAAGAAGGTCGATATACTTTAAAAAGCGCTAACATACCCCTTCTTAATAAAATTATTAACCTACCATTTGGCGACAAATCACCTTTTGCTGCCGAAGTCTGGTATGTAAATATGGTTACTAAACTGGATAACAAGTGGGGTACAATAAAACCAATTAATTTAGAAGACCCATTATATGGTATTGTTGTTCCTGCGAGGGCTTTTGGCCAGTATGGCTTTAAAATTGTCGAGCCAAAAAACTTCTTGCACACAATTGTCGGTACTTTAAAAACATTCTCAGCACAACAAATTACGGAATATTTTAATGGTAAGGTGTTGAGTTCAATTTCGACAATTTTGGCAAAAGCTGTAATTCAGAACAAAATCTCACTTCTACAAATAGCCGCATATCAAGATGAACTTTCAGAGATTTGCAGAAAAACCATTAATGAAGAGTTTATTAAATATGGTATAGAATTAGTGAACTTCTATATTATGTCTATCAATATACCAGAAGATGATACTTCATTAATAAAACTTAAGGAAGCTAAAGAACTTTCAATGAAAATTAAAACTGTTGGTAAAGATATTTACCAAATGGACAGGAGTTTTGATGTAATGGAAAAAGCTGCGGGAAATGAAGGTTCGGCTGGCAGCATGATTAATGCTGGTCTTGGTCTTGGGGCGGGGCTAAGTCTTGGTAATGCAATGGGTAATCAATTCAGTCACGCAGGGAATAATCTAAATACAAATCCATCTTCTCCTCCTCCTATTCCAAATCAAAAAAAATACTTCTTTGTCGTAAATGGTGTTCATAGTCAACCATTTCTTATATCAGATTTACCAAAGTTAATATCTGAAGGTATGGTAAAGCAAAATACACTCGCTTGGACTGAAGGTTTGACAGATTGGGTTCAAGCAATTGAAATCGAAGAAATAAAAACACTTTTTAATCAAACTCCACCACCAATACCTAAATAATTATGAAAAAACTAATTATTATTTCAGGTGCATCATTTGCATTATTGAACTTGTTATTCTTTTTAATAATGAGTTCATATGTCAGCTACACATTTTACGCAAGCGAAATTTGCTTAATTATCTCTATAGCATTGATATACTTTTTATCAACATCTAATATTGACAATGCTTTCAAAATTTCATTGCTGTTTATATTTTCGTTTCTTGCTGTAGGTAAGTTCGTCCTTGCATTGTTCTTTAAATTACCATTAGCTGATAATTATATTTTTCTTGCCCTTCTGCTAATTATGACATTAGAAATACTTCTATTCATTGGATTAAAATATTTTTCTAAACATGCATGACTTTTTTGGAAATCGGCGTATTTATATGAAAATAATACTACTAAAATTTTAATGTATGAATGATTTAGAAAAAGCAGAAGCAATTCATAAAAGAATGCTTAATCAATTTGGGATATCAGAACTCATAAAGTTGAATGTTTATAAAGATTTGGCGTTGGCTCTAAATGCTAGAGATTACGCGGATTTAGAAGAAAATAATATCTACATTAATCCTTTATTTTCACCTGCTTCACAATCCGATTTGGAAATAAATTTGCCTAAAGGTGCAAAAATTATTACCCTCGATATTAATTCTTTGAAACATCTTTCTTCTATTGAAAGTATTGCGATTATTTTACATGAGATTGGTCATGCACTTAATCCTTTTGAAAAGGGAGAAAACGGAGAATTTATTGCTGACGATTATGCAATAGATAGAAATTATAAGGCCGCCTTACTAAAATCTCTTGTTTCCTGTAAAAAACTTTGGCCAAGTGAATTTGACAAAAATATTACAGAAAAAAGAATAAATCGTTTGACATAAACATGTACTGGTGCCAATAAATAGGACTCTGAGCGGTCTGCAAGACCCAGTGATGAGTCGGTGTTGAACTACACCCGCCGGGATCAGGGCTATGCACTTCGCGAAGATTTTATTGATTTTTTAAGTTCTAAAACAGACAGGAGTTCTTTGAC